>JAAXUD010000089.1 GCA_013336205.1 Lentimicrobium sp.
GGCAGACTGAGAGACTGAGGGACTCAGAGACTAAGAGACTGGGAGACAAGGGGAAGGGGAGACAAGGAGACAAAGAAAAGAATTTCTAATTTCTAATGTCTAATGAGTTAAATGTGCAGGATCTGGCGATTTATCTTTCACTTAAGCTTGAATGGTCAGTATTCCAGTATTCCAGTATTCCAGTATTCCTTACAGATAATTTTGGAGTTTTTAAATTTCGTTAACGAACAGAAAAAATACAATAACATCCCGATATGAATTACACCAAAAGATTATCAAACGTCACCGTGCTCGGTGCGGCCGGCAAAATGGGTAGCGGTATCCTCCTGTTGACTGCGCTTGAAGTGGCCGACCTGATGCTTAAACCCGAAAACAAAGACAAGCATTTTGTGGTAAATGCAGTGGATGTTACTTCCGAAGCCGTGCCCGGGTTGATGAATTACATCCGGGGACAGGTACTGAAAGCCGCTGAGAAAAAGGCAGTGATGCTGCGCAAATTATACGCCGGCCGGAAAGACCTTATCGAAAACAGTGAAATTATTGAGGCCTATATCAATGATGTAATGAGTTTGATCAGGCCCGGAACCCGCCTGGAAGCAGCCTATGACAGTACCCTTGTTTTCGAAGCGGTAAGCGAAAATGCAGCACTTAAAACAAAGCTATTCAGGCAGATAAATGAGAATAATCAGAAGAAACCCTGGATTTTTACCAATACATCCTCGGTTCCCATTGGTGGATTGGATAAGGATGCGGGCCTTGAAGGCAGAATTCTTGGTTTTCATTTTTACAATCCGCCGGCAGTGCAAAAGCTGGTTGAACTGATTACCATTGATTCAAATCCTGAGGGCATGACCGCATTCGCCCTGCAACTTGCAAAGAACATGCGCAAGGTGGTCGTATCTTCAAACGATATTGCCGGATTTATCGGCAACGGCCATTTTATGCGGGATGCCGTTTATGCCCTGGGCGAAGCTGGCAGGCTTTCATCGGAAATGCCGCTTCACGAAGCAATTTATGCCATCAACAGGGTGAGCCAGGATTACCTGATGCGCCCCATGGGAATTTTTCAGCTGATCGATTATGTGGGCGTAGATGTTGTCAGGTTTATCATGAATGTGATGAATCCTTACATGCCTGACGAAAACCTGCACAGCCCGCTGTTGGACGAGCTTTTTGAAAAAGGCGTTAAAGGGGGCCAGTTCTCTGACGGGAGTCAGAAAGATGGATTCCTGAAATATGAAAAGGGCAGGCCAGTGGCAATCTACTCAAATGCTACAGGGGAATATATTGCTATTAACGGATTCTCCGAAAAAACGGATGCCTGGTTAGGCCTAATGCCGCAGACCGCAATTCCATGGAAAAATCTTGTAAAAGCATCAGATAAGGAAGCGATGGCTTCCCTTGCTTTTTCTGATTATAAGAAATCAACTGAAAAGGGTGCGGTGCTGGCACTTGCCTATGCCCGGCGTTCAAGCGAGATTGGTACAAAACTGGTAAGTGATGGGGTGGCCCATTCAGCAGATGATGTAAATACAGTGCTGCTTACCGGCTTTTTCCATGCTTACGGACCTGTGAATGAATTTGTTCTTTAGTCTATAACTCCATTTCCAATGAGACCACATAAGAAAGTATATATGACTGCCGGGTACAACACCATTTCAATGGGAACCGGTCGCAAAGAGTTTAATCCTAAAAAAGAACGGCCCGGGCTTGAGCATTACCTGAAAGAAGCCGGACAGGCGACGCTTGCGGAAATTGGCGGAGCCGGCAATGTGGATGAGGGCGTAGTTGGCAATTTCATGGCTTCCCGGTTCAATAAACAGGGTCACCTGGGTGCTTTTCTGCCGATGATTGACCCTGGGCTTCGCCATAAACCTTCATTACGTGTTGAAGGCGCTTGTGCTTCAGGAGGACTGGCCTTGATAAGTGGGATCAAATCTGTATTATCAGGTTCGGCCGAAGTGGTGCTGGCGATGGGCGTCGAGGTGCAGAATACCGTAAAAGCCATTTATGGCGCCGATATTCTGGCGGGTGCCGGCTGGTTTCCTCGCCGCAAAGAAGGCCATGCCTACTTTTTCCCCGGTCAGTTCAGCGACAGGGCAGGCGCTTATTACCAGAAAATTGGCCGCGAAAAAGCCCGACAGGCAATGGCCAGGTGGTACAGCAACGCAATAGAAAATGCCAGGCTTTGCCCTACCGCGCAAGAGTTTGAGAATAAAACAGCAGATCTGATCACGCAAGGGCTAACCGAGCCTACCCCAAAATCATTCACCGATCACCTGAATTTTTTTGATTGTTCAAAGGTATCAGATGGGGCTTCTGCTATTGCCATAGTATCAGAAGAAGGATTGATGCGCAGTGGGATAGCCCTGAAGGATGCGGTTGAAGTGGTTGCAGTCGGACATGCGGTTGATGATATAACTTCACTACCCGATGATCTTACCCGGCTTTCAACCATAGCCTTTGCAGCCAGCGAAGCTATGAAATCTGCAGGTATCACCGTAGATCAGCTGGCTACTGTGGAAACCCATGATTGTTTCAGCATCGCCGGTGTCCTGGGCATGGAAGCCATTGGCCTGGCAGAGGAAGGTAAAGGCGCTGATTTTGTTCTTGAAGGACATACCTCACGGCAAGGAAAAATACCGGTAAATACCACCGGTGGACTGATCGGTTGGGGACATCCGACCGGAGCAACAGGCGTTCATCAGGCGGTCACCATCTGGGAACAGATGACAGGCCGGGCCGGAGCTGCTCAGATCAACATTCCTGCTGACAGGCCTTACGGACTTACTGTAAATATGGGTGGTGATGATAAAACGGTGGTGGCAATAGTCTATAGGAAAACAGTATAGGTAAAGTAAAAAGTCTAAAGTAAATCGGTAAGTTTTGTCAGTGAGTAAAAATTTTGGAAAAGAGAACTTCCGGTGCAACTTTGTGCCTTAAGTTTAGTTTATGGTATCACAACCTTAATCTGAACTATGAATCCCTTACTTGAGTCTTATAAACTTGGAAACTACACCCTGAAAAACCGATTGGTAATGGCTCCGCTTACACGGCGGCGTGCCGGGGAAGGCGGTGTGCCGGTTGAAATGAATGCAGTATATTATGCCCAGCGCGCCTCTGCCGGACTTATCATTGCAGAGGCCAGTCAGATTTCCCCAGAAGGGGTTGGCTATATGAATACGCCTGGCATTCACAGCGATGAACAGGTGGAAGGATGGAAAAAAGTTACAAAGGCTGTTCATGAAAAAGGAGGTCTGATTTTTCTTCAGTTATGGCATGTGGGCCGGGTTTCCCATTCCCTGCTACAACCAGGCAATGAATTACCGGTGTCTGCTTCCGCAATTTCTGGTGGTGACTTTATCACTACCCCAAAAGGGAAAATGCCGATGGAAATTCCCAGGGCGCTTGAATTGAGCGAGATTCCGGACCTTTTGGAAGATTACCGCAAAGCTGCCGCCAATGCGATAAAAGCAGGATTCGACGGGGTGGAAATACATGCCGCCAACTCTTACCTGCTCGACCAGTTTATGCATTCCTCCTCGAACGTCAGAACAGATCAATACGGAGGCAGCATCGAAAACCGTTGCCGGCTAACATTGGAAGTCACCGATGCTGTTTGCCGGGAAATAGGCAGCAGCAAAACCGCTATCAGGCTTTCTCCTTCTAATATCAAATTCGGAATGGACGATAAGAATGCGGCCGATCTTTTCGAATATGTTATCAGGGAATTGGATAAACGGGAGTTGGCTTATCTGCACCTGGTAGAGCCCATGCTATCGCTTGTAAACCATCCGCACATGATTCAGGAAGTGGCCAGGCATTTCAGACCGCATTATTCCGGAACGCTCATTGCAGCCGGGAATTATACTCCTGAAAGCGGAAGAGAAGTTCTTGAAAAAGGGTATGCCGACCTTGTTGCCTTTGGCCGGCTGTTTATTGCCAATCCCGATCTGCCTGAACGCATAGCATCCGACGCATCGCTGAATACACCGGATGTTGATACTTTTTATACCCGCGGGCCGGAAGGGTATGTGGATTATCCACGTTTAGGATGAGGTTATGCTTCGGCTTCGCTCAGCAACCAAGGTTATGGAAGATACTTGTCATCTTCAACCTGATTTTCTGCTCAACCTCAGCCTCAACCTTTCCCGATAGAAATATATAAGTTTAGAATCCTAAAAAACCAGGGTCGCTATCGAATGTGGCAGACTGGTTACAGGAACCGCTTTGTTGCCAACCATCAACTTGTATTCAATGGTTTTATCACTTTCGTTCATTACCACAACAGCAACTGATCCATCGGTGTTTTTAAAAGCAGTGGCAATCAACTGGCTACGGCTTGGTGAAGCAATGATTCGCTTAGCACCCGGTCGGATAAACTTTGAGAAATGACCAATGTAGTAATATGAATTTGTGTAAGTGAGATTGCCTGTTTTGGTATCGCCATGCATAGGAGCAAAGCAGAAATTTCCCACGTGATTCGGGCCACCAAATTCATCTAACAGAATATTCCAGTCGGTCCAGCCAACGGAACCATTATTGAAATCATGGATCATAGAGCGGCCGTATTCTTCACCCAGCACCCAGGCATTGTAGCGTTCAGCATTGAAACTTTCGGCACAGCCTTCGGTAAACAGAATGTTTTCATCCGGAAAGGCCTCATGAACGCGGCGTACATTCTCAAAAACAGGCTGTCCGCCGCTCCAGTCTTCGTACCAGTGAAATCCTATTCCCCAGGCATACTTAGCCACTTCCGGGTCGGCAAAATAAGTCTGGGCACGCTGGTAAATCAGGTCACGGTTGTGATCCCACATAATTACTTTCTTGTCGCCAAGACCTTCTTTGTGAAGGGTTGGCCCCAGAAATTTCTTCAGGAAGTCCCGCTCCTCTTCAGCAGTATAAATGCAGCTTTCCCAGGTTTGTTTGGCCATGGGTTCGTTCTGAATGCTTAATCCCCAAACAGGAATGCCATCTTTTTCAAGGCTGTTGATGTATTTAACATAATAGTTTGCCCAACTCTGGTAAAACTCAGGTTTTAACTTTCCGCCCTGCAGCATATTGTTGTTGTCTTTCATCCAGGCGGGCGGACTCCAGGGGCTGACATACAAAGGAACTTTTCCTCCTGCGGCTGCAATTGCTGCTTTGATCATCGGAATTTTATACTTTCTGTCGACATCGATAGAAAATGAACTCAGCGCTGCATCTCCCTCTTTTATATAGGTATAACTGCCACTGGAGAAGTCGCAGCTGTTCATATTTGTACGCATCAAGGTGTATCCGATTCCCTTTTCGGGATTATAATAGGCTTCAAGAATTTCCTTCTGCCTGTTTTCGGGCAATTTATAGAAAGTCTCTGCTGACGCATCTGTAATTGCACCACCAATGCCCAGAAAAGTCTGGAATGTTTTCTCAGGATCAACAAAAATACAGACTTCGGTTTCGAAGGGTTGCCCTGCGGTTTCAAAATCCAGAGATGCAACCGGGGTTAACCTGAAAGCAGTGTTTTCAGCAGTAGCATATACCTGCACCTGTTGGCCTTTCATAGCACTTTTATCAGGTTGATGCTGAGCTGCGGCAAATTGTGCTGATGCGAGCAGCATTATTCCAAAGATTAATTGTTTCATTTCAAAAGTATTTTGCTGATTAATGGATTCTGTATTAAAGAAACAGGCCGTGGTTGGTGTGAAAATTACACTATCATTAAAGGCAAAGATACTGTTTTTGGAAAAAGTAAATCAAGTGATAAAGGAAATTATGAATATTGTCAGGAAGGGGATTATTATTCTTTTCACCAGTCAAAAATTAAATCCTGCCTATGACAAATGCGTAGATTTTTGCATTCCAACAGTTGGCTATTATGGTTTACCGAACAATAATTAACAAAAAAAAGGCCATTCCAGGGAGGAAGGGCCTTTTCTGTTTTTGAAGAAAAGTGGACTATTCGTCTTCTTTTTCCATTTCTTCGTAAGCTTTGAGAAGCGCTGTCTGAACATCTCCCGGAACCTGGGCATACTCGGCAAATTTGAGCGAGTAAGTTCCGCTTCCACTTGTGAGTGAGCTTAAAGCGGTAGAGTAGCGGTTCATTTCAGCCAAAGGAACTTTAGCTTTTACAATCTGGTAGTTGCCTTCGCTGTCCATTCCCATAATGATGGCACGGCGACCCTGAAGGTCGGTCATAATATCACCCATGCGATCGCTGGGGACCATTACTTCAACATCATAGATTGGCTCAAGAATCTTTGGTCCTGCATTTTTAAATGCTTCTTTAAAAGCCTGGCGACCGGCAAGTTTAAATGCCAATTCGTTTGAGTCAACCGGGTGCATCTTACCATCATAAATATTTACAACGATATCGCGTGCATATGATCCGGTTAACGGACCTTCCTCAATTTTTTCCATGATACCTTTAAGGATAGCAGGCTGGAAACGGGCATCGATAGATCCACCAACGATACAGTTGTTGAATACAAGCTTTCCGCCCCAGGGCAATGGATGCTCTTCAGAACCCCTGATCGGGAACTCTTTCTGAGGAACCATGTCCTCGGTATAGGGCTGGATAAGCATATGAACCTCGCCAAACTGACCTGAACCACCGGATTGTTTTTTGTGGCGGTACATCGCCTTGGCTGTTTTGGTAATGGTCTCGCGGTAAGGAATTTTGGGTGCGTAGTATTCAATGGCGATCTTCTCCAGATGCTCCAGTGTCCATTTGGCGATGTTAAGGTGTAATTCACCCTGACCGCGTATGATGATCTGCTTCAGTTCTTTTGAATATTCAATGGTAATAGTTGGGTCCACTTTCTGCAATTCGGTAAGTGCAACACCAAGTTTCTCATCGTCGGCTGTATTTTTGGCTTTGATGGCCATCGTAATCTTAGGAGCCGGAAATTCAATTGGTACAATAACATCGCCAGAGTTTTTCTGGCTGTTGAGTGTCTGGTTTGTACGGGCGTTTTTCAACTTGATGGTTGCAACGATGTCGCCGGTAATTCCTTTTTCAAGTTTTTCGCGTTTTTTCCCGGCAACAGCAAACAACTGAGAAATGCGTTCTTTCGAACCATTCACGCCATTTACCATGTCCATTGCTTCGGTGATTTCACCGGCATATATTTTGAAAAATGAAATTTCACCCAGGTGTTCTTCAATTGAGGTTTTGAAAATCAGCGCCGATGTGGGATCAGATGCTTTGCATTTAAGCTCTTTGCCCTCTTTGGTTTTGCGGCCCGGCATTTCGTCAGGAGCAGGAAGGTAATTGATAACAAAATCGAGTAAGCTATCAACACCCATATTCATTTTAGCCCCAATACAAAGAACCGGGAACATTCCACGGTTCATGATACCAAGCTTTAAACCACGTTTTAGTTCTTCGGTAGTGAGGGTGCCATTCTCAAAAAACGATTCCATCAGGGTTTCGTCATTTTCTGCTGATGCTTCAATCAGGTTGTTCAGCATTTCTTCTGCTTTGTCTTTCTGGTCGGCAGGGATGTCAAGAACTTCGGCTTTTCCACCTCCGGCAGGATATTTGAGCATTTTTTGCTGGAGAACATCTATAATTGTATTAAAGCTATGGCCTTCATTGACAGGATATTGCAATGCAGTTACACTTGCGCCAAACTGAGTTTTGAGCTGACGAAGGCTTTCTTCAAAACTTGATTTTTC
Source organism: Lentimicrobium sp. (assembly GCA_013336205.1). Lineage (GTDB taxonomy): Bacteria > Bacteroidota > Bacteroidia > Bacteroidales > Lentimicrobiaceae > Lentimicrobium. The sequence goes on from JAAXUD010000089.1 coordinate 7,663, forward strand.
GTGTTCGAGATGATTGATCAGAAATACAACCGGGGAATGATTGGCGTTGGTCTGCCTCCAGTTGATGGTGGTACCAACTTCCACACCATTCTGTCCGTTAATCAGCATAAATGCGGTGTCGGCTACATTGAGGCCGGCAACAACTTCTCCGATAAAATCGTCGAAACCCGGAGCATCTATAATATTAATCTTATGACCTTTGTGCTCAGCATAAAGAACGGTTGAGGAAACTGAGTTCTGACGTTCCAGCTCAATTTCGCGGTAATCCGATACAGTATTTTTATCTTCAATTGAGCCGCGCCTGTTGATTACGCCGCTTTCAAATAAAATAGCCTCTGACAGGGTTGTCTTTCCTGTTTTTGCGCCACCGATGAGTACAATATTCCTTAACTCATTTGTTTTGTAAACCTTCATGTTTTTAGCTAGTTATGATGATTAATCCGATATTGAAAGGGCGACAAAGTTATAAAAATCTGCACAATAACAAAACCCGTTCAGAAAATAGATTGAATTAACCGCGAAGAAAAGGCTTAGTTAAGGCGGGGAGGCAAAAAAGCTGAAGTTGCTTTTAAACGATACCTGCTGCTGTATCTGATACTTAGATGCGATTTCCAGGAATAGTTCCATAGAAATGCGGCGTATACTCAATGCAGCTTAGCTCAGTCAGGGGTGGTATGAGTTCTATTCACAGGCAGCGCCAGACCATAGCCCGGTCATGCTGTCGGAGCAATACTAAAAATCAGAAGAAATCTTTACGATCAGGTGGGTTGAAAGGCCTATGCCCTTTATTCTTCGACCAG
>JAAXUD010000526.1 GCA_013336205.1 Lentimicrobium sp.
CTCAGTTGATTATTTTTAATCGACTGAGTATCTGACTATTGAAAAAATACATTTTTTGTTTGTAATATATTGAATATCAATATCTTGCGCCCTTGCGTCTTTGCGTGATTCTTAATATTAACAGACTATTGTTATCAAAACCTCCAACAAAAAACATGGAAAGTCAGCTTAATAACCCACTGCATGGTAAAACGCTTGAAACAATTCTGGAAGAATTGGTTAATTTTTATGGCTGGGAGCAACTTGGCTACAATATCAATATCAGATGCTTTAATGAGAATCCAAGTATCCAATCCAGCTTAAAGTTTCTGCGTAAAACACCCTGGGCACGAAAAGAAGTGGAGGATTTATACATAAGGATATTTGCCCGGAAAAAGTGAAAAACAATAAGACAATTATTGTAGTAGGAGGGGGCCCTTCAGGATTAATGGCTGCATGGGTCCTGTCTGAGCATTTCGAAGTCCACCTTTTTGAGAAAGAAAAAATGGTAGGGCAGAAGTTGCTTTTAGCCGGGAAAGGCGGTTTCAATCTTACCAACAAGCTTGAAGGCGTTTCGCTTGCTTCAAAATATTCACCAAATGGATTTCTCGACAGCACCCTGAAGGAATTTGGCAGTCAGGCCTTTCGTGATTGGTTGTTTTCTCTCGGAATACCAACCTGGGAAGGCAGCAGTGGAAGAGTTTTTCCGGAAAAGGGAATAACTCCTGCTCAGGTTTTGACGAAAATCTTAGATTCATTAAAGAGCCGGGGCGTAGTTTTTCACCTGAAGCATAAACTTGAGTCTTTTAATTTAAAGCCGGAGTTTTTATTCAGTTATCCCGGAGGTAAACTTGAAATCAAGCCGGATTATGCGATACTGGCCTTGGGTGGAGCCTCCTGGGCATCCACAGGTTCTGATGGCAGGTGGGTTAATATGTTGAATGACAATAAGATTGCCACTATTGAGTTTCAGCCGTCCAATTGTGGTGTTAACATTAACTGGCCGGAAGCTGTAAAACTCTTTCATACAGGTAAACCACTGAAAAACATAGTATTGAGTGTAAATGAAAAAAGTAGCCGGGGCGAAGCGCTGATAACGGATTACGGATTGGAAGGAAATGCAGTTTATCCGCTTGTTCCGGAAATCAGAGCTTTATTAAAGAAGAATAATTTTCCTGTGATTAAAATTGATTTTAAACCGCTGAATACTATCGGACAACTGATACAAAAAGGTAAGGATGCTAAGGCGAATGCAGCCTCTTATGCCTCATTGTTTAACCTCAATTCTGTCTTTATCGCTGTAATTAAGGCATATACCAACAGGTCGGCTTATGGAGATCCTGCTCAGTTTGCTGAAAAGCTGAAATGCATTGAACTGCCTGTTATTTCTCTCCGGCCGATTGAAGAAGCCATTTCTACGGTTGGAGGATTGTCGCTTAAAGAGATTAATCCGGATTTTTCACTAAAGAAGTGTGATAATATCTATGCAATCGGAGAAATGCTTGACTGGGATGCACCAACCGGAGGTTTCCTGCTGCAGGGAAGTTTCTCAATGGGTTATTTCGTTGGCAAGAATATAATCAGAAAAGAAAATGGTACAATGATCTAAAATATAGATAATTATTACTATGATCTATTATATTTGCTGAAGGGGTGTTAAGTGAAAGGAAGGGGAATAAGAAACCCGCTGAAATTATCATTCAGCGGGTTTCTTATTTTCTAATTTTCAGACTTCTTAATTCACAAGACTGTCTGTGATTTGACTAAAAATGTGGAATTATAAAGTTGCGTCGCCTTGTTGTTTTTCATCGCTACCGGTGGCGTCTTCCATAATCACATCATAGGCATAACCAGAGCCAAAGTCTTTGTCAAGTTTAATTACACCCTCAAAAGTAACGATACTGCCTTCTTCAAATTTCTGCATCGTAGTTACAGTCAGATCGAAGTTTCCTTCTGATTCGCTGCCATCCTGAATGTGGATCCAGTTTTTCTTCATTATATTTTCATTGTATTTCACAACGACACCGCGGACTTTAACTTTCTTATCCCCGTAGGAACTTTTATTTTTATACAGTTCAGCTATCGTAATACCTCCGGATGCAGGTTCAACGGAAATGTCAACTAATTTCCGTGCCTGCTTTTTTCCTGATGACATTCCTTGCTGTTCTGCAGGGACAAGAGTTTCACTCGGATCCTGAACAAATAATATAGACGGGAAAGTACGGTCAAGTTCCTTACTGTGAAAATCCTTCATTTCCATTGCACTGGTATAATAAAGGACATCATCAGTTTTGGCTTCACGTTTTGCAACAGCTATCCAATACTTGTTGTTGTTTTCAAATACCTGAAGATAAGTATAGTTAGATGTTTGAATAACTTCAATTACACTAACTGCATGGGTTCCGGGAGGCAAATCCTGGGATACTGTATTTTTATTGCCACGGTTGCAGGCCGCGAGGCTGAAGAGTAAGACTGCAATAGAAAAAACAGCTGCTGAACTGAATAAAATCTTTTTCATGTTTGAGTTGTCAAAAGTTTAACAATGTAATCAGGAAGCAAAGGTATTTAATTATCCTGATATTTATATATGAAAGAGAGCGGTTTCCATTGAAGCCGCTCTCTTTCAATAATTAATGGAACCTGAAGCCCGACGAATGCCGGTTTTCTAATTGCCTTGAATAATTAACTTCCTGGAAATAAGCATATTGTTTGCTTTAATTTTAAGAAGATAGATTCCCTGTGAAAGAGTTCGCTGACCAGTTAAAATCACGAGGGGCCACTCATGTAATCCTTTGTCTGTAAGTCCGAATTCACGTTTTCCTATACTGATCCCTGATGCATCAAAAAGTTCCAGCGTGAGGTTGGTTGTCTGGGTTGTTTCCACGACAATTCTGCTTTCAGAGGTAACGGGATTGGGTAATACAGATACTAATGTGTTAAATGAGTGCTGATTAGTGGCACCCAATATAAAATCAAATACCAGCTGATTGTTATTTTCTTCTACAATTGTATCTGAATATACCGGAACTGAACCATCGATTGTGGCAGTACCTTCATAATTTCCGTAAGGTACGTTCACAAAAACAAGAGAGTCTTCGGTCATTGTTCCGGTATAGGTTCCTTCCG
>JAAXUD010000527.1 GCA_013336205.1 Lentimicrobium sp.
ACTTTACATAAATCCATTCAGGAGGATTCGGAAAAAGTTTCTGTTTGCAGAAGCTTCAGTGCTGCTATTATTTCGGGCGAATTTGAAGGATTCGAAAAAAATGTAACTCCTGAAATGCAGGCACAACTGTTTAACAAAGAGACAATTGGAAGATTAGTTGGTGGATGGGGCAATCTGACCTCCCAAAGTGGCAAGTATCAATCATATACCATTTACAAAGTTAGCTCCGAACCTGGCAATACAAGTTATAGTATTGCTTATCATTTCGATAAATCAGATATTCTTATGGTGCTGGCCTTTAATGATTCAGGGTTAATGCAGGGATTGTTTATCACCAATGTTCTGCCCAAATGTGCAGTTTCAAAAGTCAATCTGCTCCCTGTTGGTGACAACAAATACTTTGTAGATGGCTATAGTTACGGTGGATTCAAGGATTATTTGGTTGATTTTAATAAATCTACAGGAAAACTAGGCTTAAAGGCAGATAATGAAGAATTTAGTGCAATGAAGATTAATTAAAACCATATAGCAAGCTAAAATCATGAATCGGGAAACCGACAAATCAAAAGAACTAATAGCATCCATCAGGTTGTTAAACAATAAACTTCATTTTGAAGGAAAAGTTGATGGCAACGAACTCATCTCAATCGATTATACTCCACCGCTTGGTGATAACCTGGGCTATACTTCGCTCGAATTATTGCTTTTAAGTCTAAGTTCATGTTTGGGAAGTGCTATACTCGCTTTTCTAAGGAAGATGCAGAAAACTATAGTCGCTTGTGAGATTTCTGCCAAGGGAATCCGAAGAGAGGAGCACCCGACTTGTTTTAAAACCATTTCACTTTTCATCAATCTTTCATCACCTGATACAACATCTGAAGAGCTGACTAAAGTGTTAAAACTCTCTGAAGAAACCTACTGCCCGGTCTGGGCCATGTTGAAAGGGAATGTTGAAATTATTGTAAATTATTCTATTAATTCGTAAAATAACATCAAAATGGAGACTAAAATTAAACCTGATAAAACCCTGGTTTCGGTTTGTGGATTGTTCTGCTATTCGTGCGGAATTTACACAGCAACACAGGCAAACGATATTGTAAACCTGCAACGGATAGCGGATCGCACAAAGATTCCGTTTGCTGAAATAAAATGTAACGGCTGCCGCAGCGAAACTCTTACAGCTTATTGCAAAAACTGCTATATGCGCAAATGTGCCGGTGAAAAAGGCATTGACTTTTGCGGCGAATGCGAAGAATATCCCTGCAGTCATATAAAAGATTTTCAATCCCGGATGCCACATCGGGCTGAACTCTGGAAATCACAGGAACGGATCAAAGAAATCGGCTGGGAAAAATGGTTCAACGAAATGACAGAGTATTTTTCCTGCGCCGAATGTGGCGCTTTAAATGGCTGGTACGATTTTAAATGCAGGAAATGCGGAAATATGCCGGGGAATGATTTTGTAAAGAATAATCTTGAGCAGTTAAAATCGGCGTTTAACTAATCCCATTCCAAAACCATCATAAAAAATACAATGGATCGCAGAAAATGTATCTTAAAATCGCTTGCAGCCGGAGCCGGTCTATGCACCGGATCTTTATTCCTGACGGGATTTTCCGAAAAAAGCAATCAGCCTCAACAGGTTCCTGACGAAGAAGTGGAACAGTTGAAACAGCAAAAAGAATTTATCCAGAACTGGCTCCAGGATCTGCTTGATACAATGGATAAAGAACTGGATCTTCCGACAAAAGTTAAGCTTATCGAAGGATGTGGGCGTGGCTGTTTCAACCGGTTTAAATTCAAGCAGGATATTGCTGCAAAAGGGACTGAAAGCCTGGAGAATCTGATAGAAGCATACAAGCAGAATTTTGAAATCTGGCAAGAGGACGACATCGTTCACATCAGGTATGGCGAGACTTCAGCTCAATGTTATTGCCCCGCAGCAAATTACCGAAAACCAAAACCCAATGATGTGCATTGCGAATGCACCCGTACCACGCACCAGACGATTTTTGAAACCGCGTTGGGCAGGCCGTTTAAAGTGGATATTCTCGAATCACTGCGACGCGGAGGGAAAACCTGTCATTTTGCCGTGCATCTGACCTAAGTATCGTTTATACATCATTGTGTGGCATTATAAAAAACACGACCGATAGAGTATAAGCACATGAATCGACAATTTCAAACAAAATCATACTGTGATTAAATGAAAACAAATTTTTGGACTCTTTACTTCAGGATGTTTTATAATCCGGGAAGTGCATTTGAAACAATTTTTAAAGGCGACAAGTCACTCAAATATGGTTTCTTAGCTTTTCTTATTCCGACATCAGGCTATACATTATTTTATATCATGGCCTGTTTTGCAGGTGGTTCTCCGTCAACATTTAAGCCATGGCTTGCAATCCCTATTGAAGAATACTTTAAGTATGATATCATTCTGACATTTCCGGGATATTATTTAGGCTGGATTGGAGCTTCGGCTACGGTTTATTTTTTATCAAGGTTAATGAATGGACAAAGCAAATTTGACAATATTTTAGCAATCATGGGGTTTGGAATTGGTGTTGCGACCTGGAGTTCATTGCTTCATGATTTAACAGATGCTTTTTTAAGTATTATTGGTATAATTGATATGCGCGAGTATGAAAAACTACTAAATGAACCAACTTTCTGGCGCGGACTATTATGGTCACTCTATTCACTTTACTTTTTCTGGTTCCTGACATTGTTTACGATTGGGATTAAGAAGGCGCAAGGTTTCAGCTTATTCAAATCAATTTTAATTGCATTGGCCGGACTTTTTACCTTTCAATTCATACTGTTGATATTCATCAGATAATTGCATGAATGAATACTACAAAATAAAGGATGTATGCAGGCAAGGACTCATAAAGCACCTTGAAAAGGCCTGTGTCAGATTACCAGAATTAAATAATTGCAACATCCTTGACATAGGATGTGGTTCCGGCGTCCCAACATTATGGTTGTCCGGGAATTTTCCGGGTAATATCACTGCATTAGATGCTGACTCCAAAGCCATTGAATATTTACGGAAAAAAATAAAAGAAAGAAACCTTGAGAATAGGATAACAACT
>JAAXUD010000090.1 GCA_013336205.1 Lentimicrobium sp.
GGACCGGCGGAACGGCAGACTATCAGTATTTCGAAGGTTCACTTGCTTCACTGGCAGGCCAGTCAAGTGTTTGGCTTCGTTTCCGTTTTGCAAGCGATGGCTCAGGTCAACTTGAAGGAATAGCAATTGATAACATTTCTGTTACCGATATGCCTGCTCCTGTAAAAAGCCGCGAACTTCTTTCGTTCAAGGTTTTCAACGATGGTGTTCTTGTAGCCGAAGTTACAGAGCCTACCTACCAGTACGGCACCAATGGTGAAGTGTTGGTTGATGGTCAGACTTATCTGGCAGAAGTTGCCACAGTATACACAACTGGTCAATCAGACAAAGCAAGCTACACCTGGACATATATTGCCTGTGATAACTTCGATGCACCTGAAAACTTTACCGCTACCCAGGTAGAAGGTACAACAGACGTTGCCATCAGCTGGACTATGCCGGTTGACCGCGTAATTGATGCAGTTGACTTTGCACGCATCACCCGCGATGGTGAAGTTATAGCCGAAGTTGAAGGTACCAGTTATCTTGACGAAGACCTCGATTTTGCAACCTATACTTATTGCATCACTTTTGTTTACGAAAGTGGCGCTGAAACATGTCCTGCAACTGTTTGTGAGACTGTTGAAGTAGTTGGTGGCGGTATGGTTAACGGAAACGTTAAAGAAGCTGCTTACCTTGGTGGTGCCAATATTGAAGGCGCAGAAGTTGTATTAACCAACACAACAAACAACACAATCACCTTTACCTTTACAACCAATGCAGCTGGTAATTATGCCGGTGAAGTACTGGCAGGTACCTATGATTATGCTGTAAATGCTGAAGGTTATGTTTCTGCAGCACTTGAAGATGTATTGGTAGCCCAGACAGCTACCGTTACACATAACTTCGAGTTAATGGAATATCCTTATGCTGTAGGAAATATTATTGCTACCGAACTTACCGACAATGCAGTCCAGATTAACTGGAGTGGTAATGGTGGTGGCGGCGGAACTACCGAAGATTTCTTCGAAGGTTTTGAAGCAGGTACCCTTCCTACAGACTGGGTTATCTATAATGTTGATGGTGATGGTTTCAACTGGGAAAATACTGCAACTACATACACTACATTTGACGCTCATACAGGTCTTTACTGCATGACAAGTGCTTCTTATGTTAATGGCGTTGGTGCATTAACCCCAAATAACTGGCTGGTTTCTCCTGCACTTGCTGTAACCGGTGATTCAGAACTCCGTTTCTGGGTTGATGGTCAGGATCCTGCATATGCAGCTGAGCAATATTATGTAAAAGTATCTGCAACAGGAAATGCTGTAGCTGATTTTACGACTACCATACATACAGCTGTTTCTCCGGCTACCTGGGGCGAAGTTGTTGTTGATTTATCTGCTTTTGCAGGTCAGACCATTTACATTGCTTTCCAGCATGCAAATGTTACTGATATGTACTTCCTGAAACTGGACGACGTAACTGTTACCAGCACCACAACCAGGGCTGCTTTTACAGCATCTGTTGCAGCTGGTGTTTCTACAGCTTTGCCTTTCAAAACAGCAGGTATGACAGAAAGTATGATTCAGACCACCGCAGCAGCTTATGCCCAGGCAAATGCTAACCGCGAACTGGTTGGATACAGTGTTTATCGCACCACCTGTGCAACAGGTGATCTTCAGTTACTTGGCTTTACCCTTGATATGCAGTTTACCGACAACACCTGGGGTGCTGCCGAAGCTGGTGTTTACAAGTGGGGCGTAGTTGCTGAATACGATATGAACAACGCTGAAGTTGCTTTCTCAAATTGTCTTGACAAAGACATGGTTACTCAGGTAAGTGTTGCAGTTACAACCAATAGCCTTGATAGCCCTGTTGAAACCGAAGTTTCTTTCACCAATACTTCAGAACCTGACCTCGCGTTGGTTTACGAAGTAGAACTTGACGAAACAGGCGTTTACGCATGGGATGAATTCCGCAAAGGTACCTACGACATCTATGTTGAAAAAGCAGGATTTGCTCCTATCGCTATTTCAGCTTATGTTATTGATGGTCCTGAAGCATTTGTCTGGATTCTTGAAGAACTTCTTGTTCCTGTTGCTGATCTTTATGTAACACCTAATGGTTATGCAACCTGGAGACAGGGTGGTATTGTTCCTTTCGAAAACTTCGCTGAGAATTTTGACGCAGGCATTCCTGAAACATGGACTATCGTTGATGGTGGCTCAACTGCCGATACATGGTATATGGAAACACCAGCCGGTAACCCGCAAACAGCAGGTGCTTCGGTTGATGGAACTCCTTTTGCTTATGTTGATTCTGACGAAGCCGGTATCGGAAGTTCAATGGACGAAATGTTAACTTCGCCTGCTATTGATGCTTCAAATGCTGATATGCTTTATCTGCATTTCGACCAGTACTACAACAACCTTGCATCAACAGAATATGCAAAAGTTGAAGTATTCAATGGTACCGAATGGATTACTGTGCTGAACCAGACAACTGATGCCGGTTCATGGGCAGTTGCTGACCATAAAGTTATTGATGTTACAGAATACATCAATGATGCATTCCAGGTTCGTTTCCATTATTTCTCACCAGGTTGGAACTGGTTCTGGGCTATTGACAATATCGCTGTTACCCAGGAAAGCGAAATGGATTCACGTTCATTCCAGAATTACAAAGTATGGCTCGATGGCGTTTTCGTGACAGATACAGAAAACACATTCCATCAGTATGATGTCGAAACCCTTGTACCAGGTCAGGAATATTTCTCAGAAGTAGCTGCCGTTTATACCAATGGTATGTCAGCTAAAATGAGCTATACCTGGACTTACATTCCTTGCGATCAATACGCAGGTCCTCAGCAGTTTGACGGTGAAGTAATTGACGAAACCGATGTATTGCTTACATGGTCAGACATTCTTCCTTTGGAATTGGTACAGATCACCCAGAATCCGGGTGCACCTGCAAACGGATACTTCCAGCAGTATGGTTACGGTTACGGTGTAGCTTATGACATGAGCGCTTATCCCGATGCATTGGTTAACAGCATCGATTTCCACCATGCATCATGGGGAACCACAGGAACATGGAATTACAAAATCCACGTTTACAACTGGGATACCAAAACCTTAATCGGAACCTACGGTCCTTTCCAGACAACCGGAAATGATACATGGGAAATGGGTGTTGAGCTTCCTAATGTTTCAACCGGTGGCGCAAGTATTGTTGCCATTCTGATGGAGCCGCTGAGCAACTCATCAACCGATGCTTATCCTGATATGTCATCAGACGATGCAGCCAATCCTCAGGGATCAATTTTTGGCTCATTGAGCGATGTTAATGCTATTGGTTCTTCAGCCATTGGTAACTTCCTTATGGAAGCGTACATTTACACAGCCAACGCTGCTGTAAGGGCAACTCCGGTTACATTTGAACTGGTTCAGGCTCCTGCAGCAACTCCACGTATTCAGAACAATAATGTTTTAACTGACAACCTGACTATTAAACAGGATGTAAACAGAAACAGCCGTGATGAAGACGCTTTTGTTGGAGCCAACATCTACCGCGATGGTATGTTAATCGCCGAAATGCTTACCGATACATCATATCTTGATGCAGCAGTTGAGCCAGGTGTTTACAACTATTGTATTACCTACGTTTACGAAAGTGGCGCATCTTCATGTCCTGATGCAAATTGCATCGAGGTATCACTTACCGAAGAATGTGTAGCTCCTATCGACCTGACCGCAGTACTTGCAGCAGATCCAGCCAAAGTAATTCTGACATGGAATAGCTTTGCCGGCGTATGGATGCATTATGGCGACCTCGTTTATGTAGATGCTATTGGTCTCACTGACTTCTCTCCGATTACTGTAGCTATCCAGTGGGATCCTGCAGATCTTGCAGATTACGACGGAAGAGCATTCAGCAAAATGAAACTCTATTACGGTACAGGAAGTATCGGCGATGTGATGGTACAGGTTTGGGAAGGAACAACCCTTGTTATGGAAGAAGCTGTAACTACTCCTATCGTTGGTGAATCATGGAACGAAATCGAATTCACTGAGCCTGTTGTTATTGATGCAACCAAATCCTACAGAATTGGTTACACCACCAGCAATTACGATGGATTCCCAGCCGGTGCCCAGAATTATGCAAATGATCTGAACAGCGACCTGGTACTTCTTGACGGTGTTTGGGATAACCTGAGCAACTATCTGCCATACTCATGGATGATTGAAACCTTCATTGGTCAGGCTCCTGCCGGCGCATTCAATGCACCTGTAGAAAGCACAATCATCAGCAAGGCAACTTCAGCAAACCTTGTATCTTCACCAGTAGCAGTTAATACCAACAGAAGCGACGTAGGCAGAAGTGCTGACCGTGCATTCCTCGGTTACAACGTATACAGAGAAGGTACCCAGGTTAACAGCGAACTGGTACTCGAGAACACCTACCTGGATATCCCAGGTACCCCGGGTAACTATTGCTACACTGTTACCGCTGTTTACAGCCTTTGTGGAGAATCAGATCCTTCAAACGAAGCATGTGTTGACGTACTTGTTGGAGTAAATGATCAGGATCTTGCCAATAACAGGATCTATCCTAACCCATCCAACAGTATTGTTAACATCGAGCTTAGCAGCAACATCAGCCAGGTAGTTGTTTACAACTATGTTGGTCAGGTTGTATTTGAGCAGAATGTTACCAAATCTGAGACTATCCAGCTTAACGTACGCAACTATGAATCTGGCGCTTACCTGGTTAAATTTGTAACCACCGCAGGCGAAAGCTTCACCAAAAAAGTTGTTGTTACTAAATAATCGTTAAATCGATGTAAATGAAAAGGGGGTTCCGGAAGGATCCCCCTTTTTTGATACCCTTTCAAATGATGATTTCCTTGCCGGTTTTCATTGGATGAAAAATGATACCTTTGCACTCCCGGATTAATTGCCCCTGGTCTTATGCTCTCAGTTAACAATCTTTCAGTTTATTTTACCGGAAAGTACCTTTTCGATGATGTCAGTTTTTTGATAACAGAACGCGACAGGGTAGGACTTGTAGGGAAAAATGGTGCCGGAAAAACAACCCTTTTGAGAATTATTACTGGTCAGCAAATAGCCGAAGGAGGTACAATTGCCAAACCCTCAGATCTGCTGATTGGTTATCTTCCGCAGGAAGTGGTAACAACCGGAGCGGGATCTGTTTTCGCCGAAACAATGAGGGCATTTGACAGAGTGTTGGCATTGAAAAGCGAAGGCGAACGTCTGAGTCATGATATTACCGAAAGAACAGACTTTCATAGTAAGGAATACCTCCGTTTGATTGAAAGATTAAATGATTGTAATGAGCAGTTTCGTTTATCCGGTGGAAATGAAATGGAAGGGGAAACTGAAAAGGTTCTATCCGGATTGGGTTTTAAATCTTCTGACTTCAACCGCAAGCTCAGCGAATTTAGTGGTGGATGGCGGATGCGTGTAGAGCTTGCCAAATTACTGCTTCAGAAACCGGGTCTGTTATTGCTTGATGAGCCTACCAATCACCTCGACATAGAGTCAATACAATGGCTCGAAGAGTACCTGCAATCATTCAGGGGAGCCGTTATAGTTGTTTCTCACGATAGGGCGTTTCTCGACAATGTAACCAACCGGACTATAGAAATATCATTGGGCAGGGTATTTGACTTTAAAACGTCTTATACGGGCTATGTCGAATTGCGCGGAGAGTTGCAGGAACAGCAGATGGCTGCTTTTAACAATCAGCAGCGACAACTGGCAGATATTGAACGGTTTATTGAACGGTTTCGCTATAAGTCAACCAAAGCAAGGCAGGTTCAGTCGAAGCAGAAAATGCTTGATAAAATTGAACGGGTTGAGGTTGATGATGTTGATAAATCGACCATTCATTTTAAATTTCCTCCTGCACCGCCTTCAGGTAAAATTGTGCTGGAAGCCAATGGTCTGGCTAAAAGTTATGGGTCAAACCGTGTATTCAGTCAGGTGGATTTTGCGATTGAACGAAATGATTTTATCGCTTTTGTTGGTAAAAACGGGGAGGGTAAAACCACCCTGGCCAGGATCATCGCCGAAGGGCTTGAGCATACGGGCGAATGTAAAATCGGCCACAATGTTAAACTGGGCTATTATGCCCAGAACCAGGCTGATTTGCTTGATCCGGACAGAACGGTTTTTCAGACAATTGACGATATTGCGGTGGGCGATATAAGGCCTAAGGTGCGGAGTATTCTGGGGAGTTTTCTCTTTGGAGGTGAGGACATCGACAAAAAGGTGAAAGTGCTCTCCGGTGGGGAGAAATCGCGCCTCGCATTGGCCAAATTGTTGCTTTCGCCCGTAAATCTGCTTGTGCTTGATGAGCCTACCAATCACCTCGACATGATGTCGAAGGATATTCTGAAGAATGCCCTGCTGATGTTTGATGGAACGCTGATTGTTGTTTCGCACGACAGGGATTTTTTGCAGGGCTTGACGGATAAAGTGTTTGAGTTCCGCGATGGACATGTAAAGCAGCACATCGGAGATATCTACGACTTCCTGGAAAAGAGGCGCCTGCATACGCTGGATCAGTTAAACATCCAGCGCCTGAATGCCAGAAATAATGAAGGTTCGGAGTCTGTTTCCCAGCAGAAAGTGAATTATGAAAAGAAGAAACTGCTGGAAAAGGAACTCAGGAAAGTTACAAGCCGCATCGAGAAATCTGAAGCAGAAATCCACAGGATTGAAACATCAATCGGAGAAATAGACCGTTACCTGGCCCAACCTGAAAAACATGCGGCTGAACTGGCCGACGGAACCATTTATAACAGGTATGAAGCCCTTAAGGAATCATTAAAAGCAGAAATGGACAACTGGGAGCTGTTACACTTTGAGCTTGAAGAAATGAAAAGTGGCTTCGCAGGCGATTGATTAATACTTTCTTTTCAGCATGCCTTCTGCCAGTAATAGCAAAGGCGCTTTCACTTCATCAGTTAACTTTATCTCCGAAAGGTTTTTCATGGCTACTGAATAATAATCCAGAATGGTATTTTCAGTAAAAGACTTAATATTATTCCTTGTAAATATTTCGAGCACCTCTGCTACTTTTTCTTCATCGTTGTGATTGCGTTTACTGTAGAGTGCTTTTAATCTTTCGCCATCTTCGCTTCCGGCACTTTTCAATGCTTTGAGGTAGAGATAGGTCTTTTTATTGGCAACGATATCGCCACCTGTTTTTTTGCCAAAAACGCCTTCATCGCCAAATGCATCGAGTAAGTCATCCTGCAGCTGGAAGGCTATACCAAGGTTTTCGCCAAATAGATAAATTTTTTCACAGTCTTCCTCATCGGCACCGGCAATAATAGCCCCGATTTTCAGGCTGGCAGCCAGCAGCACAGCAGTTTTCAACCTGATCATATTGATATAACCACTGATATTTACCTGGTCTGATTCCTCAAAATCAATATCATATTGCTGTCCTTCGCAAACCTCAACGGCTGTTTGGGTAAAAACCTTCATCAGATCGGGAAGCTTTTCAGGATCAGATTTGGATAACTGTCCGAAAGCAATGGCAAACATAGTATCTCCGGAAAGTATAGCCGTGTTGATATTCCATTTTTTATAAACAGTGTCGCGACCACGGCGCAATGGTGCCTGGTCAATGATGTCGTCGTGAAGCAAAGTGAAGTTGTGAAATATCTCAATTGCTGTCGCCGCTGGTAAGGCTTTATCGGGGTTACCGCCAAACATGCGGGTAGAAATCAGCGCAAGCAGCGGGCGCAATCTTTTACCTCCCTGGTCAAGGGTGTAACTAATGGGCTCATATAAGCCAGCCGGCTCATTATAAACAGGCAATTGTTTTAATGAATCTGCTATCTTTTGGTGTAAATCTTCATTTGAAAACATTCGGGTCTTTAATTCTAGGGTAAATGCATCAGATAATCGCCATAGCCGCTTTTTAGCAACGGTCTGGCAAGTTCATGTAACTGGCTTTTATTGATAAATCCCATGCGGTAAGCAACTTCTTCAATGCATCCGACTTTAAGTCCCTGGCGGCTTTGAATTACTTCAACAAACTGGGAAGCCTGAATCAGTGAGGAGAAAGTGCCGGTATCCAGCCAGGCAGTACCGCGGCTCATGATTTTAACTTTAAGCTTGCCCTGTTCCAGGTAATAACGGTTAACATCGGTAATTTCGTATTCGCCCCTGGCGCTTGGTTTAATATTCCGGGCGACTTCAACTACACTGTTGTCGTAAAAATAAAGACCTGGAACCGCGTAATTTGATTTGGGTTCTTTTGGTTTTTCTTCAATGGAAATGGCGGTACCTGTCTGATCAAACTCTACAACGCCATACCTGTCAGGATCAGCCACGTGGTAGGCGAAAACAATACCACCCTCAGGTTTACGGCATTCGGACAGAAGTCCTTGTAAGCCAGAACTGTAAAA
>JAAXUD010000091.1 GCA_013336205.1 Lentimicrobium sp.
ATAGGTTCAACTTTTAGTTTTTCAATACCTTTTAAACGAAGTGGTAATTTATTGAAAAGCTCATCGTTTGAATTAATTGTAAATGATAAAAATCAATCACTGCGTCCATTAAAGATTCTTATTGCCGAAGATGATGAATTCTCTGATAAATTGTTGAGCATTATCATTAAGGATTTTAGTCATGAAATTATTCATGTCAGAACAGGTCCTGAAGCCATTGAAGTTTGTCGCAATACTCCTGACCTTGACCTGGTACTTATGGATATAAAAATGCCCGAAATGGATGGTTATGAAACTACCCGCCAAATCAGACAATTTAATAAAGAAATTGTGATTATTGCACAAACAGCCTATGGTATGATTGGTGACCGTGACCTGGCAATTAACGCTGGTTGCAATGAATATATTTCCAAACCAGTTAAAAAGGAAGTTTTGGATGCTTTGATTAAAAAGTTGGTGAGATTTTGAAGTTCAGCCTGCTTTTAACGTTTTATCATGGTCTGAACTTGAAGGTTTATATCAAAACTAGCTTGTCAGGACTGATTTTTTGTGTATTTTTTTTAGATATTAAGCAGGTCGGAAAATTTCAATATTCACATTGAAATATCACCTTATATAGATCTGGCAAAGAATAAAATATCGCAGATTGTGGCAGAATCCTGTTATCTTTTTAATTGATGTGCGCATCAGATTCCGGTATAGCATCTTTACATAATGATTGTATGCAATTTAAGGGCAAAATTGTTTATACTTTATAAGAGAATTTTTTCTAAATATTATGCTAATATTTTTTCATTAAGTGTCATTTATACACTAACTTTGTTTTTCTTTGCGCAACTCTATTGAAAGCTCCGGTTTGATTGATATTAATTGTAATTTGCACTTGATTAATCAACGATCTGTTTATAAAAGTAATTCTCATATTATCCTGGAAACAATGAAAAATCATCACGCCCTTATCCGCATTTTTCTTCTTGTGTCTTTTTTGTCGTCTGGTTTCAGTGCCTGTACACAGGAAATTGAGTTCAAATCAAATGGAAAGGTTAATTATGCGTTAACCGCTGACGAAGTAGCAATGCTCGATTCTATTCAGCTAAAAACCTTTCTGTTCTTTTTACATGAGCATCATCCTGAAAAGGGGATTGTTAAAGACCGCACTGCCAGCTGGGCCCCTGCAAGTATTGCATCTACCGGTTTTGGTATTCCTTGTTTTGCTATTGGTGCAGAAAGAAACTGGATAACGCGTGAAAAAGCAGCTGAAATTACACTTAAAATACTCAGTTTTTTTGCCAATTCTGTTCAGAGTGCAGATACCAATGCCACCGGATATAAAGGTTTTTATTATCATTTCCTGAAATTGAATACCGGAACAAGGGCCTGGAATTGCGAACTTTCCTCTATTGACACAGGGCTGCTGATGATGGGGATCATATTTGCAAGGAATTATTACGATGAGGACAATGAAGCAGAAAAACAAATCCGTTCTCTGGCAGCCATGTTGCTGGGCAGAATGGATTGGACTATCTTTCAAATGCCTCCGAAAGGTAAACATGCGAATTGCATCTCCATGGCATGGACACCGGAAGGCGGGCAGCTGAATCATGGATGGAGCGGTTATAATGAAGGGCTTTTCCTCTATGTGCTGGCTGCCGGAACCGGAATGAAAGATGTTGAAAAAAGCTACGATTCGTGGTTGTCGACTTATGATTGGAAAACTCCTTACGAAGGACTATCACATGTTATTTTTCCTCCTTTGTTTGGTCACCAGTTTTCGCAGGCATTTATCGATTATCGCGGACTGGTTGATAAATACATGATGGAAAAAGGCATTGATTATTTCGAAAACTCACGTCGGGCAACCTATGTTCAACGTGCGTATGCCCAGGAGAATCCCAAAGGCTGGGTAGGGTATGATTCTCTCTGCTGGGGCGTGACTGCCAGCGACGGGCCCGGTAGTAAATATAATTTCGGTGATAAAAAATTTGAAGGCTATGCCGGCAGAGGAACCAGTGGTCCGGACTATACTATTGCTGAGGACGGTACCATAGCGCCTTATGGTCCGCTTTCGTCTTTGCCTTTTGCACCTGAAATTGTATTGCCGACAATAAAATCGATGAATGAAAAGTTTGGGAAGCAAATCTGGGGTAAGTATGGATATTATGACTCATTCAACCTCACAGCTAACTGGGTTAATGATGATTATATAGGAATTGACCAGGGGCCCTTGTTGATAATGGTCGAAAATTTCAGAACAGGATTGGTCTGGAATTATATGATGAAAGACCCGATCATTCAGAAAGGCTTGAATACACTTGGATATGAGTATCTTAAATAGGGATTTCTGTAATTTATATCTTGCTTATAATGAGATGTTTACAGCTTAATTGTAAAATATCTTCAATTGTTTTTATTATTAAACAAAATTATTGATCATGATACGTTTTATTATTAAGGCAGGTTTTGTGCTGTTCTTATTGGTTTCTGCAAACACAAGCCTCACCGCTCAGGTTAAAACACTTGATGAATTTGAAAATATAAATGGCTGGTACTTTATCCAATCTGATGGTGTAAAACTGAACCTTACCAACGATGAAGCAGGCTTAACCGGCAAGGCCATCCGTTTCGATTACGATTTTACCAAAGGTACCGGCTATGGAGGAATACAAAAGCTTTTTCCGATAGATCTGCCTGATAATTATGAATTTTCGTTTTATGTGAAAGCCGAATCGCCGGCCAATAACTTTGAGATAAAATTTATTGACAGCACCGGAAACAATGTATGGTGGGTAAGTAACCGCAACTATACATTCCCGGGCGAATGGCAAAAAATAAAGATAAAGAAAAGGCATATTCAATTTGCCTGGGGGCCAACCAATGACCAGCATTTAAAGAGAGTTGACAGGATTGAATTTACCATCGCCTCGTTTGTGGGTGGCAAAGGTACCATCTGGATCGATGACCTTAAGTTTGAACCATTACAACCTGAAGCAACTTCCTATCCGCCACCTTCCATTACCGCTTCTTCATCCTTCAACAAGCAATCGCCTTCATTAATGCTTGATAACATAAAGAAGACCTGGTGGCAGAGCCTGGATTCCAAAGATCAGGAACTGACCATTGATTTTAAGACGCGAAGAGAGTTTGGGGGCTTGCAGATCAGCTGGCTCAAAGATAGTTTTGCCCGACAATTTGAAATTCATTTGTCGGATGATGGAAAAAACTGGGAGAAAGTTTATGATGTTCAGTCAAACCAGAGTAATACCAGTTTTATAAGACTCCCGGAAGCTGAGGCCAACTATATGAAGATCAGTCTTTCTAAGAGTTTCAATGAAAACTGTTTCGGGATAGGTGAAATTAAATTTCTGGACATTAAAAATTCCATGACCCCGAATGACTTCCTGATTTACACTTCTAAAAACTCACCAACAGGAAATTATCCCCGGTATTTTTCAGAGCAGGCTTCCTATTGGACAATCACCGGGGTGAACAATGATGTAAAAGAAGCCATGATCAACGAAGAGGGCATGGTGGAAGTAGATAAAGCCTTGTTTTCCATTGAACCAATGATTAAAACCGCTGATTCCCTTTACAACTGGAGTAATGTTAAACCGGTTCAAACGCTGGGATCATCTGACGAAAGTAGAGATTTTAATTTTAAACCATCGGTTGAATGGAAATGTGATGATCTGAAATTTAAAACCTGGGTGACAGCCAGTGGAGAGGCAAATAAAAATTCGATCCTTGAAATCGGGTATGCATTTGAAAACGGCTCAACCAGGCCGATAGATTTTGAGTTTTTTTTATTAATTCGTCCCTATCAGGTTAATCCATACTACCAGTTCCTGAACCTGGCCGGCGGGGTGGGTAAAATAAATTCGATCAGCGAAGAGAAAGCCGGATATATAGCAGTAGATGATAAAGTTATACTTCCCCAAAGGAAATACGACGCTTTTGGCGCAAGTGATTTTGATGCAGGCAATCCCGTTGATTTTATACGTAATGGAATGATTCCCGGAAACAAATCTGTGGTTGACAAGAATGGAATGGCAAATGGAATCATCAGGTTTTCGATCCACCTTGATCCCGGTGGGAAGGAAGAATTCTTCGTTGCAGTTCCGTTTTACGGGAAATCAGGTATTGAAAAACTGAACCCCGGCGTTGTCAATGATGAATCTGAGAAAGCCAGCGAATTCTGGAAAAATGAAGTCGGGCACATCAGGTTCAATCTGCCTGAATCGGCCGACCGGATCGTGAATACCTATAAAGCGAATCTTGCTTACATACTGATTAACCGTGATAAGGTTGGCATACAGCCCGGATCACGCTCTTACGAACGAAGCTGGATACGCGATGGCGCCCTGACATCCTCGGCGCTACTGAAATCAGGAATTGTGCAGGAAGTAAGAGATTACATCGATTGGTATGCAGATTACCAGTATGAAAACGGAAAGGTTCCCTGTGTGGTCGATTCCAGAGGCCCTGATCCTGTGCCTGAAAACGACAGTCATGGACAGTTGATTTACCTGATCCGCGAGTATTTTAATTTTACTCAGGATACAGCATTTCTCAGATCAAAGAATAAATATGTACTGAAATCGGTTGAATACATTGAATCCTTGATTGCTGAAAGATCGACGGATCATTATAAATACGGGAACGACAGCATACATGCGCAATACGGGCTGGTTCCGGAATCCATCAGCCATGAAGGCTATTCAGCCAAACCTATGCATTCGTACTGGGATAATTTCTTTATCATGAAGGGTTTGAAAGATGCAGTGGAGATTCAAAAAATACTGGGTCAGACTGAATCGTATGAACGAATAAAGAAGACCCGCGACACCTTTCAGGAGAATCTTTATAACTCACTGGAGCTTGCAATGAAATACAAGAACATAGATTATCTGCCCGGTTGTGCTGAACTTGGTGACTTTGATGCGACTTCTACCACTATTGCCCTTACGCCGTGTAATGAGCTGAAAAATCTGCCCAAGCCCCAGGTTTATAACACTTTTAATAAGTATTATGAATTTTTCAAAAACAGGCGCGATGGAAAGTTGGAATGGATTAATTATACACCTTATGAAAATCGGTTAATTGGTTCATTTATTATTTTGGATCAGCCCGACAGGGCGCATGAACTGATCGACTTTTTCCTGAACGATCAACGTCCGCAGGGCTGGAACCACTGGGCTGAAGTGGTGTGGAAGGATTACCGCATCCCGCGATACATCGGCGATATGCCACACACCTGGGTTGGGAGCGACTTTATCAATGCCATCCGCTCCATGTTTGTTTATGAAAATGAATATGACCAATCATTGGTTTTAGCTTCAGCACTATATCAGGACTGGATTGATGCCCCCAATGGTATGTCTGTTGAAAACCTGCCCACCTACTACGGTGAAATTTCCTATTCGATTCAAAAAGAAACCTTCAACTATCGGTTCTCCGTTTCAGGGGATGTGAAACTTCCGGCTAACGGCATCAAAATAAAGAACTTCAACGGGTCTGCACTTCCGGCAAAGGTTATTATTAACGGAAAAGAGACCAAAGACTTTTCAGAAAAAAGTATTACGGTAAAAGAGATTCCTGCTGAAATCCTGATTTTTTACTAACTTTTATAATTGAATAAAAATGGCAGAAAAAATTACTGTTGACCATGGCACGAAAGCTGAAGACAAAATCCGCTTTTCACAGTTGGCTGCTTATGGTGCAGGGGGCATTATTCCAATTGCGCTCTTCAATGTTGCCGGAATACTGGTAGGTCTGATGGGCAATATAAGCCTTGGATTAAGTGCATTCTGGCTTGGCGCTATATTGATCGTACCCCGTTTATGGGATGCACTTTCGTCTCCAATCATCGGCCATTTTTCGGATAACACCCGAACCCGTTGGGGACGCAGGCGCCCTTACCTATTGCTAGGTGGAATAGCCGTTGCCTTATCATTTGTCGTTATCTGGTGGATACCAAAAGGAGATCTGGTGCACAGCTGGTTTCCGACGGATGCGGGTTTTCAGGCTTTTCAGCTTGTCTATATCCTGATCTCATTGCTGATTTTTTTTACTGCAGTTGATATTTTTGAGATTCCTCACGGAGCCCTGGGAATGGAAATGACGACCGATTACCACGAACGCACCCGTCTTTTCAGTGCCAAAAGTTTTGTTGGTAACCTTTTTGCTATGAGTACACCCTGGCTTTTTGCACTCGCCAGTATGGAGGTTTTTAAAGGCCCGGGTGGTAATGAAGTGGATGGCATGCGATACGTTTCCATTCTTATCGCAGCGATCCTGATCCCCCTCTCTTTCTGGTGGTTTTTCAAATTACGTGAGCCCGGGTTTAAAAAAGTGGAAACACAGGAAAAAACACCCTTCTGGACAGATATGAAGCGTACTGCCAACAACAGGAATTTTATCATGTTGACGCTAACCATTTTCACATTGGCCATGGGTTTTAATTTTGTAAGCCTGCTGGGATCTTATATTCCCATTTTCTACATTTATGGAGGCGACAAAGTTGCAGGTGCGACCCTTCTTGGGATTAATGGCACACTCTGGGCTATTACCGGGGTATTGGCAGTTTTTCCGCTCAACTGGATAAGCCCGAGACTGGGGAAACGGAAAACACTCACTATCGCTATTTTACTAATGGTTGCGGCACAAGCATCAAAGATCGTATGTTACAATCCTACATACCCTTATCTTGTCCTTATCCCTACTGTGCTACTTTCTGCCGGCATGTTGTTTTTCTTTACCCTGGGTTCATCGATGGTTGGCGATATTTGTGATGAAGATGAATTAAAGACCGGTCACCGCTCCGAAGGTAGTTTCTATTCGGTATTCTGGTGGTTTATTAAAATGGGAACTGCCCTTGCCAGCCTGATCGCGGGTGCACTGATCATATTTACCCTTTTCGACGAAACGCAGGTCACAAAAGTGGATAGCCTGCAGGGAAATATCAGGGAACTCCGCAGTGATATCGAATACTGGCAAGGCGACCAGGGCCTGGCCGGAACAAATACTATAATGCTTCAAAACACAAAAAAACAGGTTTCGGAAGCTATCGACGACTCAAAACTTTATGTGAAGGTTCTGGAAAAAGAATCGGTAAAAGAGCAGAGCGAAACCTATCAAAAAGTTGCGAAATACAAAACTCAGCGAAAAAACAAATTGTCGGAGGTAATCTTATCTACAAAATCAACGATAAGTGAACTGGAAACACTGCAGGTGCAATTAGGGAATATCAACACTCAATCGCCTGACTCATTAACCAAAACAATCATCAATACTGCAATTCCATTGATACTGCAATCTAAGCTTGAAAAAGCAAGGTTGAATTCTTTTGAACTTCTGGCTCACCTCGAAGGCAAATCGCTGGAAACAGATAAGAGCAAGGAGCACTTTGACAAAATCATCCAAAACACAAAAGGTGTTGATAAAAAACTCGTAAAAATCAGCACAAATATGCCTTTGGATCAACTGGATAAAGAGCTGAGCACCCTCGAAACCGATCTCGTTCAGCTCACGATACAATCACCCTATACTCTGTTAATGATGCGGGTGGTTGAAATCGGTCTGCCATTGCTGCTGAGTATTTTCTCGATTTTCTTTGTCCTCAGGTACACTCTTACCGAGAAACGGTCGCACGAAATCAAGGATTTGCTTAAGCAAAGGAACATGGAAGTTTCTAAAAAGCCTAAATAATCTTACAGCTTAAAAAAGTTCCGGGTGCCGGGTGCCAAGTGCCGGGCCCGGAACCCGGAACCCGGAACCTGCAACCAGAAACCAGAAATTCTGAATTAAATCTTAAAATAAACTTTATACAATGACCTTCACCATCAAAGAAAATAACTTCTACCTCAACGACAAAAAGGTGTTTCTCAATTCGGGAGAAATCCATTATTTCCGTGTTAAGCGCGAGCTGTGGGAAAAGCACCTGGATGCAGCCAAAGAAGCTGGATTAACAACAGTTAGTACATACGTCCCATGGGCATTTCATGAAAAAGTTGAGGGCGTTTTCGATTTTGATGGTACTTCTACTCCTGAACATGACCTGAAAGGCTGGATTGAACTTTGCCAGGCGCGCGGGTTGCATTGCATCGTAAAACCTGGACCATTTATCCTTGCCGAGTATCGCGGGGCCGGTTTGCCGGATTGGTTTATGGATCAATACAGCGACGAAGTAAAAATGCGTAACAGCAAAGGCGGTATTGTTGCAAGTGATGGTGTGAGCCTTTTTAATGAAAAATACCTCGAAAAGGTAACTCTGTGGTACGATCAGATCATGCCTTTTATCAGCGAACGCCAGCTGTCAAACGGTGGCCCGATCATTATGATGCAGATATGCAACGAAATAGGCGTTTTCTCATGGCTGGCGCACCAGGCTGACTATTGCGAAGCGGTGAAAGATCGTTTC
>JAAXUD010000528.1 GCA_013336205.1 Lentimicrobium sp.
AAAACAACGGTTGACCATGAATCGGGTGGACTTCTTAAAACAAATTGTTAAACCTAACATTAAAACAAATGAAAAAATCATTACCACGACAAATTATTGCCGGTATCCTGCTGATCAGTACATGCAGTGTTTTTTCACAATCGGCTACTTTGGTGCCGGTTGTTTCAGAGGATGGTGCCATCATGATTAAAGTATCTGATAACGGTTTATGGGCTGCAGGTTATTATGAAGAAGATGTAGTATACCTGGGTGCCACCATCTGGAATTTAAGCACCTATGAAGCCAATAAATTAATACCCGCAGGACAGGCAGCCGGTGCTTTTGATGTTACTGATGATGGGAAAATGGCCGTAGGCTGCTACAATAACCGCCCCGCTTACTGGCAAAACGGGACCTGGACCGAACTTCCAATGCCGGTAGAAGGTGGTACCGGAGGCGTTTATTCTGTTACGCCTGACGGTACAAAAATGGGCGGGCGCGTATTTTCGTCAAATATGGCAACAGGCTATGCCTGCGTTTGGGAAAATGGCGTACTAATAGATGTAAACCATGCTGATGTGGATCGTTTTGGCGATAATGCCAACTTCAATGAGATTAATGGCATTTCTGCAGATGGAAATACCATGCTGGGATGCTTGAATTACGTTGTTCTGCCCAATCGTACCGCCTTTTTAATGAAAAACGGAGAGTACTTTATGTTTGGGGCTGAGAATTACGATCCTCAGACTGGCGGGGATGAATATAACTTTTACGATGTGCTGTCATTAAGCCCAAACGGCAGATGGGTCACCGGCGATATTTACTGGGTAGAAGAAATGTGGACCAATGAATATTTTTGCCCCTTCCGTTATGATGTAGAAAACGATATCACGGAATTGTTTCTGGATGATGTTGAAGTCGCCTCCTTTGCTTCCGATAACAGTGGCAATTTATTCGGCGCTACACCCTTAAATTACCCTATACGGGAAGCACTTATCCTTAAAAATGGCCTGTGGGTTTCATTGGACCAGGAAATCCTGAACGAATATGGGTTAAATGTTTATGAAGAAACCGGTTACGATAAGCTGGGCAGTGTTTTCAGCGTTTCGGCTGATGGCAAAACCATTGTGGGTACCAATGGTTCCAGAATGTACAATTGGGTTTTAAAACTGGATGTGGCCACTGGCACCGGCGAAGCCATTCAGGAAGCCAATCCGATGAAAGCGGTGGTAAAAGGAAGCCGCTTGCTCCTCGGCGGAAAGGTATCCAGTATTAGTGTTTGTGATCTCCAGGGAAAAATTGTACTGAATGAGCAAATCGCCGGCAGCGCACCCATATTTAATGTATCACATCTGCCGGCGGGCATTTATGTGGTAAATATGACCGATGCAAACAACAATATCGTAAGAATGAAAGTATATATCGGTTCGAATTAAGGACTTCTCCCGGTTTTAGTGTGGCTTTATAGAGCTGAGGCTTTGAGTACCGAACAATATTTTCCTGGTGAATGGCTGTTAAATGGTCATTTACCAGGATTTTTTTTTAATTAAGCCATTCAATCCCGTGTTGTTGGCTTTGATAGAATTAAAATACCAGAAGACCCGGAAAGTATTCATCGGGAAAGCAGAGGATAAATTTACGGATAATGGACAGAGAGATATGACCCTTTGGCATTCTGCATAGGAGGTTAACTTAAAATTTAGCGCTCATTCTGAAAGGACTTCATGCTTTCATCATGAATATCAACACTTATTTATCTGTATTATAACAAACTATAATTTCTGTAGCATTAATGTTGTAGTATTTTCATGCTCAGGTAGCACTACTGTGCATATACATTTTTAACATATAGCTGATCAATCATCTATCATTGCACCCTCAAATAATCATGTATATAAATGGGCAGTCCAAAAAATAAACTGAACAACAACGGCAGTAAAAAAAGTTCTCTGCCCGAGCAACTGATTTATAAGAAAACCGAAGAAACCAAAGCTTTGAGAAAACTCCTTAAAGCCCTGGAAGATGATGGAATTAAAACAAATGTTAAACCTAACTCCCAATCAAAATGAAAAAACAAATTACGAACTTCAACTTTTTTCTTGGGGCAGCGCTGCTATCCCTTTTCATGATAAGTGCATCCTTTGCCCAGACTCCAACCTTTAAAGCAGACAAAAGGACCCAGGCTCCGGCTGATTATTTAGCCCCTGCAATTGATATCTCAAATACGGCTGCTTCAAAAGTCTATATGGATGGCGGAGTCACTGTTACGGAAATGGTGAGCGAGTATTTATTTCCTTCAAGTATTGATGTTTCCGGCTCAAAAGTGGTTATTCAGAATTTCGGAGCCAGCGAAAGCTCTTACTTCTGGTCACTGGAAACCGGGCTCCTAAGTTTTACCGGTTTGGGCACCAGGGTAAATTCAAACGGGATTGTTGCCGGTGATTTTATATATGATGGTTTTCCGGGTGGGATGTCTGCTGAAACTGGAGGTATTTACAGTATTACAGAGGAAGCATGGACATTCCTGGGTATTAATCCTGAATTTCCGGATTTAAACGATAATCTCTACAACAGTGTATGGGGTATGAGTGACGATGGGGCTACGATTGTTGGAATGCAAATACATGAAGGTTGGTCAGCAACTGCATTTAAATGGACAGCCAATGATGGTTATCAAAATATTGGCAATAGCCTTGAGTATGATTCACGTGCATCAGGAATAAGTCGGAACGGTGAAGTTATTTATGGCTGGGCATCTACCGAAATGGGTTTCTGGTCGCCTGTTATCTGGCATAATGATACATATACCCTTTTAAACACGGATGGAGATGGAGAAGCTATGTGCGCTTCTGCCGAAGGGACTTATGTTGCCGGTATACTCGCTGAAAGTGCTTTTGTATGGTCAGAGAATGGTGGTATGGAAACTTTTGGTACATACGATGACTACCCAACCATTGTGATGGAAGATGGCAGTGCTTTTGGTTTTACAGGCGTATTCCCGGCATCAATACGGAGGGCATTTTATAAAGATCCTGAGGGAAATATGAGTACTTTTAGTGATTATGCACAGTCAAGAGGAATGCAGAATGCGCAGGACTGGACTTTTTACA
>JAAXUD010000529.1 GCA_013336205.1 Lentimicrobium sp.
GTTTAGAATTCCGTAAAGTGCCGAAAGCACTGAAATGGTGATAATAATTTCACCAATTAAGAGCAAACTTCCAACACTTAAATAGCTCACTATCCGCAATATGCCATAAATTCCCATTTTTACTATAACGCCCGACATCACCCCTGAAACATGCGAAGGGGCTGCGGGATGGGCATAAGGCAACCAGGTATGAAAAGGGATAAATCCGGCTTTAATGCCAAATCCGGCAAAAAAGAGGAAGAAGAGCAGCAAAGAGGGATTTTTATCGAAAAACAGTGCAATAACCCTGAAATCAAATGATTGCTGGCTGGCATAAACCCAGATAAAAGCCACCGTAAGCAAAACCACACCCAGGTGCATCTGAATCAGGTAATTAATTCCTGCCTTTATTGTGTCGGCTTTCTGATGTTCAAACATAACCAGCAGCATTGAGCTCAGCGACATAATTTCCCACAAAACGAGGAATGCCAGGCTGTGCTGTACAATACACACCCATACCATTGATAGGTGAAAGATGACAAACAGGCTCCAGTGAAGTGAGGTATTCCGGGGCTGGTTGCGGTAGCTCTTCATATATCCTATACCATAAATAGCACCCATCAGAGAAGTGAAGTTCACTATCAGGATAAACCAGGCTGAAAGTCCATCAATACGAAGCGGTATATTGCCAAAGAAAGCGCCTGCATTTAATTCCAATTCAATTCCGTTTGAGCTTATGGCAAAAATAGCCAGTGCTCCGGTAATAAGACTGTTGATAAGAATGGCAAAAGTGGCAGACCAGGATTTTTGATGGACTTTTAGAACCTGAATAGACACGATCGCTGCAATCGCGACGAGCCACGTAGAAGATAGCCATCCGGATATTTCCATCATTCGTCGGTTAAAGGTTCAAATCAGCGGCAAAGGTAGGTAAAAGTATCCGGCAATTCCGGAAACAGGGTTCAAAATGACCGGGGTTGGAAATTCCTGACAAGGCAGCCTCCTCATTTTTAGGCATAACAAGGATATGATTCCCGGGATTTTACTTTAGAAACAGAATAATAATGACAATGTAAATACACGTATTTCAGTTTTTTATAAATTCTGATTGCAAAACAGCCAATATATACCTATCTTAGCAAGTTAGGAAATTAAAATGATAAAAAATGCGTTTATAATTGTTTTTTTCGGAGCTCATTTTCAGTTTTTATCTGCTGAATTAATTCTATTCGTTAAACTGATTTATCTGAGCAGCACATCTAATCCCGGTTATTGCCATTTTTCAGCGCAGCCGAAATATTTAGCCTGAATACGCCTTCCTAAACCCTAAAGTATTTGGTTATGAGTAAAAACAAACCTGACAGGGAAGAACTTCAGAAAGAACTTGAAGATTTAAAGATCGCTTACAAAGAGCTTAGCCTCACTCTGTCTGATGAAATTATTCGGCATAAAGAAACAGAAGATGCACTGAGAATGAGCGAACAAAAGTCGCGTGCGCTCATAGAGGCAATTCCCGACCTTATGTTCAGAATAAACAAACGCGGTATTTACCTTGACTATAAAGCGGCAAAAGAGGAATTATACTATCAGTCTGAAACTATTGTCGGCAAAAACAACCGCGATATAACTCCGCCTGATTTTGCCGACCTGATTGAAAAGAAAATAAATAAAACACTTCAAACCGGCAAAGTTCAGGTCTTTGAATACTCCTTAAACATTGATCACAAACCTATTGCATCGGACTATGAGGCATGGATGGTCCCGAGCGGCCCTGAAGAAGTTACCGCCATCGTAAGAAATATAACCGAACGGAAAATAACCGAACGCATCCTCATTGAAAGGGAGATTAATGCAAGGGCTATTATTGACGCATCGTCTGATATACTGTGCCTTATTGATAAGGGAGGAATACTTATCGACTGCAATCAGACATTTGGATCTTATTTAGGTCATAAACCAGAAGAATTAGCCGGCAAATGTATTCTCAGTTATCTCCAGGAAAAAGATACTGACAATTACAGGGAGCATATTGAACAAATCTTCTCTAGTGGTCAGAGAATGAGTGGAAAAACGGAAATTACCGTATATGATTGTCGTGGAAAAAATGGAAAATGGCAAGTTTTACACACGAAATTCGTGGGGTAGTAAAAGTATATCTTAAAGAGGAGTACTCGGAAGAGATTGCGGCTTTAAAAATCCCCGCTACCAGAGATAAGGAAAAAGGCGGTAACGGACGTTCTGCGTATACTCCCGGTACCCTTCCAGGTCCCGAATAAGCATGACCTCTTCTCCCCGTATCCTTGCCATGAGAAGGATGGTCAATACGATACCCGCAAGAATGCCATAGATTGAACCGAGAATCAGGGGGGCTCCGACAAACATCAGGATCGCTCCAAGGTACATGGGATGCCGGACAAACCCGTATACTCCTGTCGACACTACTCTCTGGTTCCGATCATTCTGGATCCTCACGAGGGGTGACAGGAACGTGTTATCGGTATATGAGCGGAAGAACAGGAAAAATGATCCCGCCAGCAGGGCTCCCCCGATACCTTTAAGCCAGATGGGAAAAACGGGAGACCATCCGAACCGCTTTGCATCAAGCGGCATGATGACAATCCAGAGTATGAATCCGACCACGAGTCCATAGACAACATACCGGTCCCAGCGTTCCTGGTTACCGGCGCCGGGTTGTTTGTATCGTTCTTCAAGCAAAGCCGGGTCTTTCCGGTAGAGGTAGAAGATTGTCGAGAAACAGAGAAGAATAAACCAGATGCTGAAGATCCAGCCTTCGGGCCAGGTAACATCTCCGGAAAGGAGGAGAAGAAGTGCAGGAAATAAAAGAATGTACAGGAGTGCGAAGGCAACCTTCTTTTCCATGCGTAGTGTATTGGACGAGCGGGGTATAATGTAGTCTGTCTCTTACAGGAACAATGACCTGAGGCTGATACGGATGCAGTCATGGAAGCGTTCGGAAAGAATGAGCAGGTGTAAAGAAAATACTCCGGACCCTGTTCGTTGCGATGGCCAGGCTGATATTGCCACGGGTTGTGGATTGATGACAGCTCAGCAGGATGTTGGAATAATTACAGGCACGGGGGTGTGA
>JAAXUD010000092.1 GCA_013336205.1 Lentimicrobium sp.
CTACATTCGATATGATTGTTAGCTTTGCTCAAAATTGCAGGTACAAAGATTGTACACACACCACTGAAACAAACTGTGCAGTTCTTAAAGCAGTTGAAGAGGGCAAAATTGATCAGAGTTCCTACGAAAATTACCTGAAAATGGGAAGAGAGAAAGCTCATTTTGAATCAACAGTTGCAGAGAAACGTAAAAAGGAGAAGATTTTCGGGAAAATCCTTAAGGATTATTTTGATAAGGACATAAAAAATAGAAAGGGCTGATATAGACATGCAATTTTATCTGATAAACAGAAAAGATCTTAACTTAATCCGATAGCCATTAAAGGATTTTTTACCAACTTTGAGGCTTCAGGCATCATGGTTTTTCAATAAGGGGTATCTGCAATTTTAGTTTTATCAGTTTGAATTTTACCAGCCCCCCTGTATTTAACTAAAACTGTATCGCAGGATTAAACTATGAGCAATTATATTTACAATCTGTTTAAACTCCCGGGCTTGTATCTTGCCTTCTACCGGAATTTAAATTTCCAGCAAGCGTTTATCCGCAAGCTGCTGTTGCCTGATATTCAGGCGGCCAGAAAAGTGAATGATGGTAGTCTTGATGAAAAGGACTTCAGAAAAATTACCAATTATTATGCCCTCGGCGTTCCGGCAATTCTGGGTGAAGCCTTTTGCAGCCTGAGGGGAAAGCGTATGTCGGAGGATGAAAGACTGGCCTTGACCTGGTTTGGTGCCGCGACAGGCTTATTTGATGATTTCTTCGATAAAAGGAAAATGTCGGAAGATCACATCAGGAGGCTTTTAAGTAAGCCGGAAGAAATTATTGCTGAAAGTTCCTTTGAAAGATTATCCCTGGATTTTTACCTGAAAGCACTGGCGCATACTGCCGATGCCGGTTTGCTAAAGCGTGTCTTGTTGCAGGTGTTTGAAGCACAGATTTTAAGCAAAAGGCAAGTCGATCCGGCCATTGAAACTGATGAAATCAGGCATATAACATTTCTGAAGGGAGGTGTCTCTATTTTGCTTTACCGAAGCGTTTTTGGTGAATGCACGAATGAGGAGGAGAAACTGATGCTTATGAAAACCGGCGGTCTCGGGCAATTGGAGAACGACATGTTTGATGTGTACAAGGATTCCAGGGATGGAATCAGAACGCTGGCAACAACGGAGAAAAATATAAGCAACCTTCGTAAAACATATACCACACTGACGAAAGAAGTGGCCGGACTGGTTCATAATACCGCCTATCCGCACAAAAATAAACAAAAGTTTCTTGGCATACTTTCGCTGGTTGTATCCAAGGGATTTGTGTGCCTTGATAAGTTGGAGAAGATTGAACGGAAAACCAATAATACCTTCACCCCTGAAAACTATCGACGGGAAGATCTCATCTGTGATATGGAAAAGCCATTGAATATTTTCAGGTCCGTCCATTATTACGCGAAGTGTGATTTAAAATAAAACCGCTTTCCTAAATTTGCTGGAAGAGATCAGGCTGATTAAAATTTTTCTGTCCATGAGTTGGGTTATGGCAGGTTTTTTGATTTAAATTTACATTGCTTTTTAAAATTTCACCAATACTTAAATTTTTATCTTATGAAACGCCCGGTAAAATTCCTTTATTTTTTCTTCTTATTTTTGGTTCCTTTCTTAAACTCTTGTGAACCTACAGATGATTTAGGACCTGATACGGGCGATCCGCGTGATAAATTCCTGGGCTCCTGGAATTTCAATGAATCTCCTGCTTCACGGGATATTGATGCCAGTTATAGCGTTACAATTTCTTACGATGCCAGCAATTCGTCGCAGGTGCTGCTTCGTAATTTTGCCAGTGCCGGTGGCCAATACAGTGCTTATGGCATCGTTACCTCAAACAGGATTACTGTCCCTTCGCAGGAAATGGCTCCGGGTTTTATTGTTGAAGGTTCCGGAACAATGTCCTCCCTTGATGCAATGGACTGGGAATATAGCATTGAAGCCGGTGGTGATTTGGAGAATTTTACTGCTTTTGCCTCCAAGTAAAATATGTTGTTTGAATAAAAGAAAGAACCCTGCCGGTAATCCGACAGGGTTCTTTCTTTTATCATTGACTGGTTTATTTGATTTTTATCTTACTCTTACTCTTGATTATAGTGGTATCAGCCGGTGTTTTCTTCAGGTTTGAAACGCTGTCCTTGTGCCTGGTCAGTGTGATGATAACAGAGTCAGACATCGCCTGAAAATCTTCTAAATCGATCTGGTAATACCTCAGGTTCTCCTTGAATTGTTCAGGTGTAACGCCATAAAAACTGTAAAGTGAGTCGTAGCTCTGTGCCGCAATCTTTTTAATGCTGTCGCGCGAGAGCTTAACCTGTTTCGCTTTGAGTGCGGCTTCTGTTAGTTCCATATCGGCCATCAGGCGTATCATCTGTTCGCGCGGAATCTGTTTCTGACCGGATGCAAACTCTTTCTGATCATTTATACAGCCTGTCAGGCCAATGATAAGTGACACTAAAAGAATGCTGATATAACCTTTGCCTGATCTCACGATTATTTTGCGCTTTTTACGTACTCTTCATTCAGAAGCTTAACTACTTCTTTGGTAATATCGAGCGAGTCGTTGGCATTAAGTATGTTTCCCCCTTTGTTAAAGGAAAGGATATAGTCGAATTTCATTTGTTTGTTATACCGCGCCAGGAAATTATTCAGGCTGTCGAGCAGTAAAAGATTCAGGTCGTATTCCTGTTTCGAAAGTTCTGATGAGTATTTTTCGCGAAGCTCATAAAGCTTTTGCTGTTCACCCATTAATTGACCATAGATTTCCTGGGCAGATGCTTCAGAGATAGATTTTTTATCTACCTGTTCCTGGAAATAGGCAGCATCTTTTTCAAAGGCAGCCTGTTTGCTTTTTAGCTCGTTTTCAAGCCTGAGTGTTTTAGATTCAAGCTCCGTCCGCATCGATTTTACCAGGTCGTACTGGGCAAGGATGCTGTCGCTGTTAACATAGGCAACAGTAACTGAACCCGTAGAAGCCTTCTGAAGCAGTGCCATATTAGGGGCGTTTTCTTTCCCCGGCATAAGTACGATAAAGTATAAGACCACCAATCCTATAAAAAGGATGATATTTATAATTGGCAACAGTTTATTAAAGCTGAACTTCCCCGTTTCTTTTACGGGTATTGAAATCTGCTCTTTAGCGGTTTCCTGCATTTCTGCGTTGGGGGTTACATTCTCATCCTGCATATTATTGTATTTTTTTGATTGGTCGACAAAATTAAACTAAAAAAACAAGGCCGGCAAAAATACCTGAAGCCTTGTTTCTTAACTAATCACTAATTATTATGCAAAAACCAATTTACATTACTGACTAACTACTTTTTGCTTTAGCCTTTGAGCCAGCCTACTCTGCATTACGTCGGGCAAACTTTTTGCTTTAGACTTTTTACCTGTCTGCTTGGTTGCCCAAGCAATCAGGCAGGCTTTAAGCTTTGATCTTTGATCTTTAGACTTTTTACTTTGAACCGCCGAAGGCGATTGAACGCCCGCAGGGCATTTGAACTTTGAACTTTTTACTTTAGACTTTAGACTTTTTACTTCCCCTTAATTCCCCAGGTCAGACATAAATTTAATGCGCATCAGCCTGACTTCTTCCTCGGTAAATTCTTCTTCTCCAAGCTCCTCAATAGCATCTTCAATTGAATCGCTTTCGGCTTCACGGAAATAATCATAAATTTCTTCCTGGTGATAAGGATCAACATATTCATTTACATAATAGTTCAGGTCCAGTTTGGTGCCGGCAGAGACTATACGTTCAATTTCGGTGAGCAGTTCGCTGATCGTGATGCTTTTGGCTAAGGCAATGTCTTCGAGCGAGAGCTTCCGGTCAATATTCTGGATGATGTAAACTTTCAGTCCTGATTTATTAACCACCGACTTAACCACCATATCCATGGGGCGCATTATCTCGTTTTCTTCAACATAGGTTTTAATCAGGTCGATAAATGGCAAACCATACTTTTGGGCTTTGCCTGCACCCACCCCGGTAATCTGTTTCATTTCATCCACCGTGATCGGGTATTGGATGGCCATGTCTTCGAGGGAAGGATCCTGGAAGATGACAAACGGAGGCAGGTTTTCCTTGCGTGAGATTTCTTTGCGGAGATCTTTGAGCATAGAAAACAGGACTTTATCAGCAGTACTGGTTTTTGAACCACCACCTGCAAAGAAGTCATCCTCTTCAGCATTCTCATAGTCATGATCACGGGTAAGCATGATTGAGTATGGCTTTTTCAGGAATTTATGTCCCTCTGGTGTTACTTTGAGCAAGCCATAATTCTCAATATCCTTTGCCAGCAGTCGTTCAATCAGCATCTGCCTGATTACCGCGTT
Source organism: Lentimicrobium sp. (assembly GCA_013336205.1). Taxonomy (GTDB): domain Bacteria; phylum Bacteroidota; class Bacteroidia; order Bacteroidales; family Lentimicrobiaceae; genus Lentimicrobium. The sequence continues at coordinate 4,368 of JAAXUD010000092.1, forward strand.
CCAGTATTTTTCATCGTGTTCAACCCCTTTGCCAAATACCTCGAGCTGATTGTGCTTGAAAGATTTGTTGTTGGCCGATAGTTTTCCGGTGATAACACCAATAACATGCTTGGCTTTGAAGAGTTGCTTTAGTACGATTACAGTTTCCAGCACCAGTTCAACGGCTTCTCTGCCTTCGAATTTAGTCTTGGGATGTAAACAATTGTCGCAGCTGCCACAATTGTCTTCCTTGTAAACTTCTCCAAAATAGTGAAGCAACTGTTTCCTCCGGCAAACGGAAGATTCAGCATAAGCAACGGTTTCGATCAGCAACTGACTGGCAATTTCCTGTTCGGCAACCGATTTGTTTTTATTGAATTTCTCCAGTTTCTGAATATCATCATAGCTGTAGAAAGCAATGCAATTGCCTTCGCCATCATCACGTCCTGAACGACCGGTTTCCTGGTAATAGCCTTCCAGGCTTTTAGGAATATCATGGTGAATGACATAACGAACATCCGGTTTGTCGATACCCATCCCAAAAGCAATGGTAGCTACGATTACATCGATTTCCTCCATCAGAAACTTATCCTGATTGATCACCCTGGTAGCAGAATCAAGACCTGCATGATAGGGGAGGGCTTTAATACCGTTCACCTGAAGTGTTTCAGCCAGTTCTTCAACTTTCTTGCGGCTCAGGCAATAAACGATGCCCGACTTGCCCATCTGCGATTTGATGTATTTAATAATGTCTTTGATTACTTCTTCGCCCTTTGACCGTACTTCATAATAGAGGTTTGGCCTGTTAAATGAGGAAATAAACAAAGTAGAATCCATCATATTCAGATTTTTCTGAATATCCTGCTGAACCTTGGGTGTGGCAGTTGCAGTTAGGGCGATTATCGGAACCCGTTTGCCGATTGCTTCAATAATCGGACGTAAGCGGCGGTATTCAGGTCTGAAATCGTGCCCCCATTCCGAAATACAATGGGCTTCGTCTATGGCAAAAAATGAAATATTGATTTCTTTAAAGAACTGTACATTTTCATCCTTGGTAAGCGACTCGGGCGCAACATAGAGTAATTTGGTTTTACCACTTGTCAGATCTTTCTTAACATCTGTTATTTCCTGTTTTGAAAGAGAGGAGTTCATAAAATGAGCAATACCCTGTTCTGCCCCGAAATTCCGGATTGCGTCAACCTGGTTTTTCATCAGGGCAATCAACGGGGATATAATGATAGCCGTTCCAGGGCTGATAATAGCCGGTAACTGATAGCACATCGACTTCCCCCCGCCAGTTGGCATAATGACGAAAGTGTCTTTACCATCAAGCAGATTTTTGATAATAGCTTCCTGATTACCTTTAAACGAGTCGAACCCGAATATCTTTTTCAACAACTCGTTAAGAGAATAATTTTCAACATTCTTCATTTCAATCATATTTTATGTATTCCCCGGAATGGTGGGAAAAAAACCAAACCTCAGCAAAGTATAAACCCGGTAGTATTAACAAATTTAATCAATACATGCTTACAAATCAACTTTTTTGTTTCATGACTATAAAAATAGTCTTCTTTTATTTGCAATTTGTAATCCCTTATTTCTTAACTGACTGTTTTTAAGGCAATCTGTTGTTTTTAATTCTTTTTTCCGGTATTCAGGAAAGGCCAAAATAATTTTCTACCTTATTAAAGTAGCAACCAATCTCAAAAACCATGTATGAAAATCATACCTGATATCCGGTGCCATTATAACAGGCATTTCCTAAACTGCTTTAATTTCCCGGTAAAAGCAGTTGGTTTTTCCGGATTCTAAAAAGGAGTACAAATTTCTAAAAAATTTCTATTCATGCAATTAACTTATTATTTGTTTTCATAAATGGTATAATTTATAGTTTTTTAACGGAACATCTCAATGCTGGCGTCTGTTTCAGTTGTAACTAACACCTGATTATTGTTGTATCTTTGCATCCCTTAAAAATTATTTTTAAGCAAAACCGGCAAAACAACCTCCTGATTATTCCGGAATCAGGTTGTCTTACCGAAATATTACTTAAAAAAATCAAAAAGGCAGCTGACTCAATTTACCAGGCTGAAACCTACGCTGATATTAGTTAGTACAATAAAGGCTGTTATTAATGAAAATGGGTTCATTTTCTGTTTCAGGCTTCAAAATTATCACATGAAAACAGCAGAAGAAATTAACCAGATAGCACAACGTACCATTGGTGAAGAAGCCGCTGCCATTGGGCAATTAGGCAGTTTCCTTACTGATGATTTTGCAAAATGTGTTGCACTGATTCTAAGTATTGAAGGTCGTGTAATTGTGACCGGTATAGGTAAAAGTGCAAATATTGCCGCTAAAATAGTCAGCACCTTCAACAGCACGGGCACTCCGGCAATTTTCATGCATGCGGCCGATGCCATTCATGGTGATCTGGGCATGATCAGACCGGGCGATGTAATTATCTGTCTGTCGAAAAGTGGCGACACCCCCGAAATTAAAGTTTTGGTGCCATTGTTAAAATTAATGGAAAACAAGCTTATCGGCCTGGTTGGCAATGTGGACTCATACCTTGCCCGGAATGCTGACTTTGTTATTAATTCAACGGTTGCCCGCGAGGCCTGCCCGAATAACCTTGCGCCTACCGCAAGTACTACAGCGCAATTGGTGATGGGCGATGCTTTAGCTGTTGCATTGCTCGAATGCAGGGGATTTACACAGGAAGATTTTGCCCGTTATCATCCGGGTGGAGCGCTGGGGAAGAGACTTTACCTTCGGGTTTCAGAGCTATACCGCAATAACGAGAAGCCTGAAGTACAGATTAACGATGACATGCGGTCAGTGATACTCGAAATATCTTCCAAACGCTTGGGCGCTACTGCAGTACTGGATGGTGAAAAGCTGGCGGGAATTATTACCGATGGTGATATCAGGCGCATGCTGCACCGTGAAGAGCCGGTACATTTGCTTAAGGCTTCCGATATCATGACCCGCGACCCGCTTACCATCAACCATGATATCCTGGTGGCTGATGCCCTCGATCTGATGCGGAAAAATAATATTACCCAGATTCTCGTGCTAGAAGAGGGCCGCTATGTTGGTGTGATTCATCTTCATGATATCCTGAAAGAAGGTGTCATCTGAAGTTATCCTTGTGTCAGTGTGGCTCCTTTTTTAAGTCAGGCAGTTGGTAAGGGGAGAATGTCAGCCCAATGCCCGGAATTACCTTGACGGGAAAAAGAAATAAATAATTACTATTAAAAATCATAGCAATGGGAATAAAAGCCGATGAATTTAATCAGTACAGGCAGAAAATGAATGAACGGCTGCTTTCTGCTGATAATAACAAGGTGATCAAACGTATTTTCAATGTTGATACCAATGCATATCTTGAAGGTGTGATGCCTGTAAAAACGAAAGAGATGCTTGGCCTGGTTGCTTCGCTTGTATTGCGCTGCGACGATTGTATTAAGTATCACCTTATTAAATGCCATGAAAATGGCATGAATGAAGCTGAGCTGTTTGAGGTGCTTGGCATAGCCAACCTTGTTGGCGGAACAATTGTTATTCCGCATACCCGCAGGGCCGTTGAGTTCTGGGATGATCTCAGTCAACAGTAACTACATTTGATTATCATCTCAGGCCTGCTTGAAAAAAAATGAAAAAACGAATATCTGATATAACCGGCATTCTCAGGAAGATTCTGTTTCCTGCACTGGCAGCTATAATGCTGTTGGGGCCTTGTGTGAGTGTGGATGCTCAGATTACCAAAGTGCGCGGTAAGGTTACTGATGCATCAACCGGAGAAGCGATGCCTTTTGTAAATATTTACTTCAAGGGAACATCTATCGGAGCTACCAGCGACCTGGAAGGTTTTTATTCAATCGAGACCAAGATAGGATCTGATACATTGGTGGCTTCATCGGTAGGTTATGGTGTTGCGCGCAAGCACATTATAAAAGGGCGCTACCAGGAAATCAATTTTCTGTTAATTCCCAATCGTATTGACCTGGCTGAGGTTGTGATCAGGCCGGGCGAAAATCC
>JAAXUD010000530.1 GCA_013336205.1 Lentimicrobium sp.
TATGCAGGGGCGCAAAGGGGTGGGACGCTATGCCGCATCTATTCTCGGTACGGACCTGCTTCTGGAAACGATTACTCCTGAAGGTGAGAAAACCACACTTTTTGTAGAGTGGAGTGCGTTTGAGGCAGCTACGTATCTTGATGATGTAGAGATTCTTATAGAAACTGATATGGTTTCTGAACCATCAGGAACTCGGCTGAGCATAAGCGGCAACCAAGAGCTTCTCGGAGAGTGGACACAGCAACAGTTCGATAAACTTCGTTTCGAACTCAAAAAATTGATTTCTCCCGTAGGCGCTGCTATCAGTGAGGAATTGCATGATGACGAGTTTCATATCAAGCTCAAGATTGAAGGATTTCCTGATGTTGAAGATGTTATCGAAGCAATCGAACCTTTTCCAATATTTGATTTGTTTGACTATCGGATAGCTGGCAGAATCGGGGCTGACGGAAAAGGCACTCTATTGTATTCATTGCAGAAGGCCAGAAATACAACAGATGAGGCAATACCATTCTTCATAAATGGAATGACAGGTTGTGGAGAGTTGTATTTTGACTTCAGAGTGTATGACCGAGATAAGGACGCAATTGATTTTCTTATTAAGCGAGGCTTAAAGGATGATGCTGGAAACTATTTAGGCAAAAATCAGGCTCGGCAATTGTTGACCATCTTTAATGGTATCGGTGTTTACCGTAATGGTTTTCGAATTCGTCCACTTGGGGACCCCGGCTTTGATTGGCTGGAGCTTGATAAAAAGCGCGTACAGAATCCGTCAAGAAAAATTGGCAGTGATCAAGTTATTGGTTATGTGCTTATTCAGTCCGAAGAGCTTTCCGGCTTGATTGAGAAAAGTGCTCGTGATGGCCTGAAGCAAAATAATTCTTTTCTGCGCCTGAAAGATATAAGCGAAAAAGTAATTGCGAAACTCGAAGAAAAGCGTTTTATATACCGGCAAAAAGCAGGAATCAGCAGACCTGCAATGAGAATCGAAAAGGATTTTGACAATTTGTTTTCTTTTGAAAACATGAAAAAAGATGTTCGCTCTAAACTAAGCAGAGACGGCATCGACACGAAGACAACAGATGAAATAATTGAAATAATCAACCAAGATGCTCAGGATAAGAACAAGGTTGCAGATGAGATTCGCCAAGCTGTTGCCATTTATCAGGGTCAGGCTACCCTCGGAAAAATCATTAATGTAATCCTGCATGAAGGTCGGCGCCCGTTAAGTTATTTTAGAAATCAGATTCCGCGTATTCGAAAAAAGATACAGGAATTTGAAACAAAACAGATTATATCTACTGCCAATGAGTTACGCGAGATATCCGAAGGCATTGGAAATAATGCAGAGAATTTTGTGGTTCTTTTCAGCAGACTTGATCCTCTCGCTTCAGGTAAGCGCACTGCCAGAAAACCGTTACCTCTAAAAAAAACAATTCTGAACACTGTTTTTGTTTTTGATGAGGAGATGAAGACACATAATGTGGGGCTAACAGTCGAAGGTCCTGATGATTTTCAGTTTTCATCTTGGCAGCAGGATATTTCTGCGATTTTCACAAACCTCATTGACAACAGTATTTACTGGATGAACGAGAAGAGTGTTTCAAATCGTCAAATCACAATAGAGATTGTGATTGATGGGAATGAGCTGCTTCACGTCGATTACCGCGATACAGGGCCAGGCATAGAGCCGGAACTGATTGCCAATGAAGTGATCTTCGAACCTCACTTTTCCACAAAACCATCCGGCACTGGTCTTGGGCTGGCAATCGCCGGAGAAGCTGCGGCAAGAAACGGTTTAGAGTTAAGGGCGTTAGAATCTGATTCAGGGGCATATTTCAGGCTTCAGCCAATTAATAAGGAGGAAAAAGATGGCTGATTTCAAGTTGTTATTGGTTGAAGATGATAAACAGGATCTTCAGACATGCACTGATTGTGTTGAGGATTTCGAAAAGGATAAAGGGTGTTCAATTGAGCTTATCGAGTGCAGAAATGTTGATGAGGCATTCGAACAACTTGATAACACCTTTGATGGCGCTATTATCGATTTAAAGCTTGCTGATGAAGGAGACGAAGGAAATCAAGTGCTCAGCCGTATTGAAGAATCACATTTCAGGATACCGGTAGCCATACTTACCGGCACACCTGATGCTGCAGATTCGGTTTACGCTAATATTGGTGTTTTTAAGAAAGGTGATCCCGGCGCAGGTTATGCCGATTTGCTGGATAACTTTTGGGGTATTCATAATACCGGCCTGACGCGCATTATGGGAGGCCGCGGTATTATTGAGGACACCCTTAACAAGGTGTACCTGAAAAATCTTCTGCCAAAAAACAATATAAAGAAATGGGTGACCTATGGTGAAGCTGATGCACCAAGAACGGAAAAGGCCTTGCTTCGATATGCTCTGAATCATCTGCTTCAGCTTTTGGATAATGATAGCGAACGCTGTTTTCCTGAAGAGATGTATTTGCATCCACCTTTGATAGAAGATACAATCCGCACCGGCAGCATTGTAAAGGAAAAAAGCACTGAGCAGAGATTTGTGGTCATGAATCCAGCTTGCGACCTTGTTATCCGCGAAAAAGGAGAATGTAATACAGACAGAATTCTCTTTGTTGAAATTGACTCGCAGACTTCATTATTTCCAAACCATCCTGCTAATGAACTCAGCAACAGCCAGAAGAAAGAACTCGAAAAAGCATACAAGAACAATAAGTGGACTTATTATCACTGGCTTCCCAGAACAGAATTCTTCGAAGGCGGTTTTTTGAATTTCAGAAAACTTTCAACACTGTCAAGCTTAGAATTCAATAAGAGATTTGACAAGCCTGACATACAGATTTCGCCTTCTTTTGTGAAGGATATGGTAGCGCGTTTCTCTACATACTACGCCCGCCAAGGCCAACCTGACATCGATTTTGAACATTTCATCAATCCTCAGAAAGTACAGACGGGGAATACTCAATAATGGATGTTCACTCGCCCGAGCAGCGCAGCTTCAACATGTCGAGAATCCGGGGAAAAGATACTCAGCCTGAAATAATGGTGAGAAGATGGCTCTGGGCAAACGGTTTTCG
>JAAXUD010000531.1 GCA_013336205.1 Lentimicrobium sp.
TTTGCACCCTGCAGTCCCTGCAGTACTATGGCTATTCCGGCTGCAAAAGTCACGGCAGTATTATAAATTCCCAGGTTTACCGGAAATCGTTCGAGCATAAACCGGTCGGCATAGGTGAGCACCCACACAATAATGCTGTATTGGGTAAGTGGCATGGCAAAGCGGTTTATCTCCTTCATCATTTTGCGGTCTCTGGCAAAACCGGAAGTGCGGTAAACATAAACAAGGATCAGCACGGTGACCAGGGCCGTACCAATAGCGCTTCCGTTTATGTAACCAATAAAAGACATATCAAAAGCAAAAAGGCCTATCAGCTGAAATCCGGTACGGAATACACCAAGGCCCATACTGACAAGGATAAAGGACAATATCTTCTTCTCATTTCTGAAAAGCGCGGCGGCGGTTATGTTAACTGCCCTGCCCACTCCGGTAACTACACAGGCAATACCATAATCGGAAAAGTTGCGCAATTGTGGCTGATTGAAGAGTAAACCAATATAATCGCTGAGCGCCCAGGCTATTGCTGCAATTATCAGCCCCCGGAGGACTATGGAGGTAAAAATACCAGACACCATTCGGTGATACAAAGGGCTGCCTGGTTCATAATCGTAATAAAAACGCGCGATGGCATTGCCCATTCCAAACAGCGCAATGGCAAACACCAGTGAAGTAATTAATTCGGTAATGGCTAATTGTGAAAAATCGACGGCACCCAGTTGACCTGAGCCTTCATACACAGGCTGTATCAGCACCTGCAATATGGGCGTAAAAGCCGCAGCCGCAGTATAAATAAATGATAACTTGAGGTGTTCTTTTATACTTCCGGCTTTCATTAATTACTAACTTACTGCAAATATAGTCTAAGGTTTATATGAACTAACAATTTCAGCCATACAGGAGATCACTTTGCCTGCAGAAAAGGAAATATTGCTCAAATTTAGCTAAGTAAAGCGATTTTTCACTGCACTTAAATCGCTTAATTCAGGTTTTCCCCTTTTTGCGTTTTTTTATAATGATTCCATTCAGATCATAATTCTTCCGGGCAACCGAAATGCTGGCATTCAGTTCAAAACCTATGAGTATTATAATCGCATTGAAATATATCCACAGCATAAAAACAATCAGGGTACCAATCGATCCATAGAGCGAATTATACTTTGAGAAGTTATTTACATAATAATTAAAGCCCACAGAAGCCGCAATAAACATAATCGTTGTAATGGTAGAACCGGCTGAAATAAACCGGAATCGTTGTTTTCCGCTGGGCGCGATGTAGAAAAGGAAAGAGAAGGCGAAAAACAGCAAGGCAACCGTGATAATCCAGTTTCCGGCACTCAGCAGAAATAAGGTTAGTCCGTCGGTCAATAAATTGTGCGTTTGCAGCCACCTCAACACAACCGGCCCAAAAGTAATTAAAGCTATAGCTAAAACTACCAGCACTGACAGTATCAGCACCAGGGCTATGGATACCATCCGCTGCTGAAACGGGGTACGGGTATCAATGGCATGGTAGGTATGATTAAATGCTTCTATCAGGCTGTTGATGCTGTTGGTAGCAAAGTACATTGCCAGAATAAAACCGACCGAGAGCAGGCTGCCGCGGGGGCGTTTCACGATATCAAAAAGCGTTTCTTCTACTGATTCATAAACACCCGATGGAATAAATCCCTTCATCATTTCAAGCAGACTATCCTGAAAATTGGTGATCGGGATATAGGGAATAAGGGTAAAAAAGAAGATGATGGCCGGGAAAATAGCCAGGAATGTGTTGAATGACAAGGCTGCTGCACGGTTTGTAATAGCGCCTTTTTGAATTCCTTTGACAAAAAAGTCGGTAACATCGTAAAGAGGTACTCCATCGAATCCGGGCAAAACCAAACGCTTTGACCATATCAACAGCTTTCTGACCGGCCGGCTTGATAAAAAGCCCAGGTAAAGACCAATGGCGAAAGCTTTGATGCGGTCACGTTGTTTCTTCATCTTTACGATTAAAATGCTTTCAAACTGAGATCCAGGCTCTTAATATGATGAGTGAGCGCCCCGACAGAGATAAAGTCAACTCCTGATTCAGCAAAGGAACGAATGGTATCGAGTGTTATTCCGCCGGATGCCTCGGTTTCAAAGCGCCCATCAATGATGGTTACGGCTTTTGCCAGGTCAACCGGCGTGAAATTGTCGAGCATAATGCGATTTACATTGCCGGTTTCGATCACCTGCTTCAGCTCATCAAAGTTCCTGACTTCAATTTCGATTTTCAGATTTCGGCCGGTTTGCTTCAGGTATTCATTGGCCCGGATGATTGCCCTACTGATTCCACCGGCAAAGTCAACATGGTTGTCTTTAATCAGGATCATATCGTAGAGTCCGAAACGATGATTGTGGCCGCCGCCATCGATCACCGCCTGCTTTTCAAGTTCGCGGAGCAATGGTGTTGTTTTCCGGGTATCAAGCACCCGGGTTTTAAGCCCTTCGAGTGCTTTTACATAACGGGCAGTATTGGTGGCTATTCCACTCATGCGCTGCATGAAATTTAGCACCAGTCGTTCGGCCATCAGGATGGAGATTGAAGGGCCTTCAACCGTAAATGCGATATCACCCGGCTGAATATTGTCTCCATCTTTCAGCAAGCTGTGAAATACAATCTTCGGGTCAACAGCATTGAATACTTTTTGCGCGATGGTCATACCTGATAGAATGCCGGCTTCTTTTACCAGTAACCTGGCCTTTCCGGAAGCTGATGCAGCAATGGCAGACAATGAAGTATGGTCGCCATCACCTATATCTTCGGCAAGGGCTTTTTCAATGATTTCGTCAATAGTCATTAAAAGGGAATATTTTAGTTATCAATCTTCGTCAGACTCAAACTTAAGTTGATGGATCAGGGGCTGACCTGAAATAACCTTCAGTAAAAGGTAGGTTCTGAACCCGTTTGAGCCGCTTTTGTAGGCCCCGATTGCATATTGGGAGCCATCGTTTGATTTTCCCTGGTGGCTGATTGTGAAAGAAGAAGGCGGGTATTTCTGAAAGAAACTTTTTACGATCATCTCTGCCTGGGCTTTACTGTAAGTGCCTTCA
>JAAXUD010000532.1 GCA_013336205.1 Lentimicrobium sp.
CGGATTTCATCCCAACCCTGGTCAAATTTACCCCTGTATTTATCGACCCATGCTTGCGGAACATGATGAGGTGCGTGGGTTGCTCCCGGGGCAAAATAGACAAAGAAAGGCTTGTCGGGTGCCAGTGCCTGCTGGAAACGAACCCATGAAATAGCCTGGTTGGTCATGTCGGTGGTAAAGTGATAAGCGGGATCTTCCGGGGTTTCGACCAGTGCAATCCCGTCATAAATCAACGGAGACCACTGATTGGTTTCTCCGCCTATGAAACCATAGAATTTCTCAAATCCCGAGCGTGTCGGCCACCGATCCTGGGGACCTGAAATGGAAATTTCCCAGGGCGGAGTTTCATGATACTTGCCAAAAGCAGCTGTGTTGTATCCATTCTGTCTCAACACCTCTGCCATAGGTGTAATGGTTTGTGGCCTGACAGAAGTATTCCCTGGAAAGGTTGTTGCTGCTTCGCCGATACAACCCATATTATTGCTGTGGTGGTTATATCCTGTAAGCAATGCCACTCGCGTTGGCGAGCAAAGTGCTGTGGTATGAAAACGGTTATATCTCAGTCCGTTATCAGCCAGGTTATCAATTGTAGGTGTAGTAACAGGACCACCAAAAGCTTCGGTGACGCCAAAACCCATGTCATCAATCAATATAACGATTACATTGGGCGCTCCTTTTGGCGCAGTTACATTCCAAAAGGGAGGAGGTGTAACATTACGCGCATCAAGTTCCTTGTATGTTGGACGAACAGGTTCTTTAACCGGGAGTGAAGTTCTGTCGAACTTATCCTCTTTGTTTGCCTGTTGTGCTTCAGCCGGGTTTATCCAGCAGCATTGCACCGCTATAACACAAAGCAACAGCATTTTTTTAAATATGGCTGATTTCATAGCTTAAATATTTACTAGATAATTAATTTGGTTTGTTCAAATTTACGCAAAGTTAAAATATAATGAATTGAGAATATCTGTGGGCTTTATATTTTTTGTGAAAAATACCTTGAATTAAGTAATAAAAGAGTCGGTGTTAAAAATCTGTAATTGTTCTGGCCTGTTATGGACAAAACACCGGTTTGATAATTGGCACTTTTCTTGCAACTTATGCGCAGTACTATAGTTGATCAGGGATAATAAAACCTGAATTTCATTTTTCCTCAAAATTGATTATGTTTGTATTGCGAAACCAAAAATCATGAAAAAACTACTTTTCCTCTTATTTCTTGCCGTCCCGTTTTCTGTTTTCCCCCAATGCGAAGTTCTGAACAGGTTATCTCCGGATGGAACCATGATGTACTATATGGAGCCACAAAACTTTTACTGGACCAAATCAAAAGAACTGAAAGGATGTGTTTTTACTGATAGGGAAAACTATTTTATCGGATTACAACCGATTCCATTCCCTGAAAAACCAGCCGGCAACAAACTGAAAGATGATCTTGAACTGAAGTTATCTAATGGTAAGCTCTACAAGCTGGCTCATTATGATTCAAGATACCTGGAGAATGACACCCTGTTCGAGATGCTCTACCTGGTTGATGAAAAGGATCTGGAAGATCTGACAAACTTTGAGGCCGTTGAAGTCTCCATCAATATGAAAGGGACTGAAGGCATAAGGACATATGTTTTTAAATTACACAAATCAGCCCTGAAAGAGCAGTTGGCTTGTTTCATCAATGAAAAAAAGGCTGCGAAAGAGAAGAAGAAATAAATTTAACTGCTTATCTGCTTTACTCAAGTTGGCTTCCTATTTCTAAAAGACAATTCCGGTTGAATACAAAATCAATTTATTACCTCAGTAGTTGCAATAGATCACATAGAAAAGATTATTTCTTTGTTCATTACTGTTTATAAATCCAAAATCAGCGTTAAATCATATTAATTCAATATTTTCTATGTGTTTTTCTATTGTAATCTATGTGCCTATGTGTTTCATAGCCAGGCCTGACATATGTTTGAAGAATACTTTCTCCCTGTTAACAGGTAAGCACCATGCTAAGATTTACTGTAACCTTGTTTAAATCTGTCTTTAATTGTCCGAAGCAGATAACAATAGTCCGTTAGCATTTTCTAATCAACTGAATTGCAGCGTATTGAACATCAAGACCAATAATTATTAACATAATGATAATCATCCCGATAGCTATCGGGATTGCGTCATTGCGTCTTTGCAGCTTGCCCCGCTGAGGCGGGGTGATTCTTAAAATTACCGGACTATTGAGATAAGATAAGCAGTTAAATTTATTCAATTGCATCCGGTTCTCCCGACCAGCCTGAAATTGTTTTTTTCAGGTTCGGAATAGGGTTGTTAAATGTGATGGTTAATCCCATCACGTTGTACACCTGGTTTTCCTCATCTCTTGGTACGAATTCATTTGTATAGGCCAGCTCCACCTGAAAATCATCGGTAATCAGATACCCCACGCCCATACTGAACAGGTTTCGGTCGAAATAAGTCATGCCGGTGGTTTTCGCAACAGACCTGATCGCAATTTCTTCTGAGGCCAGCATGTAAAAAACACCTTTTCTAAGCATCTGGCTGTTTATTGGTAACACGTATTTTATCTGTTGCCTGTATCTGTATGAATCTTCAAATGTACCCGCTTCGTTCCGGATGTACCTGAATTCAGCGCGCATACGCGTACTCAGAATATACCCGATTTTATGAAAATAATAAATTCCCTGCAGGGCAAACCTCCATTCCGGCGATTTATACTGGCCTATTTCAGGGACATCCTTGTTGTAATAATAGGCAAGAAACGGTGAAAATTTCCATCTGGAGGAATAATAATAATGACCATAAATACTAACGCCCCGCTGGACATTGGTTTTTAGTGGCCTCGATTCAGTTGGCGTACTGCTGAAGGTGCCCAGAAGGTCCACTTCTCCTGACCATTTATCGCTGATTGCTCTGGCGAACTGGATTTCGCTGCTGAACTGACTGTATTCTGCAGTCTGGGCAAAGGTACCTGAACAGATACCCAGTAAAATCAGAAGAGTGGTAAATGTCTTATTCCCCATGTTGACAGGAATTATTTAATTCTTCCTTGTAAATCCCACTTCATAATTGATCTTTTCAA
>JAAXUD010000093.1 GCA_013336205.1 Lentimicrobium sp.
GAAAATAAGGGAATAATAATTCAGAAATTAATCAGGTCAGGGATTTTTCCTGTCCTGGTTGTTGCATCTTTTTTATTTACGGAAGGTATTAAAGCGCAGAAAGTTACCCCTGATTCTACTAAATTTCCTATTGGCAGCCAGGTTAACGTTACTATTGAATTGGAAACTGTTGCCGGCAATGTAATTGAGTGGCCCGTTCTTGAAGATACGATAAGCCGTTCTATTGAGATTGTTTCCAAAAACCTACCCGACACTATCAGAAACGAGAAAAACAACAATCTGGTTATCAGGCAGGTAATTACTATTACTTCCTTTGATACAGGTTTTATAGTTTTACCTCCCTTAACTTTCAGGGTTAAGGATAAAAACAACGCCGTTTCAGAATTAAAAAGTGAAGCAGTACTGTTGGAAATTTTCAAGGTTCCGGTTGATATTTCCAAAGAAATCAGAGATATAAAGCCTGTATTTACAGCGCCATATACACTTCGCGACTTTTTACCCTGGTTGATGCTTGCTGCTGCTGTCGGTTTATTGATTACGCTGGCGTGGTTCTACATCAGAAACAGGAAAAAGAACAAACCACTGATCAAATTGCCATCCAGACCTCAGAAACCGCCTCATGTTATTGCGCTTGAGCAGCTTGAGGAGTTGCGCAGGGAACAGGTTTGGCAAAAAGGACAGGTAAAAGAATATTATACACGTCTGACTGATATTCTTCGTGAATACTTTGAAAAACGTTATGGCGTCAATGCAGCTGAAATGACCAGTGATGAGATTTTATTCGCTATGAAGGATTTTCTTACTGAGGTATCATCGCACAGCGATCTGAAAAAACTCCTGACACTGTCGGATCTGGCGAAATTCGCCAAAGGTCAGCCAATTGGCGCTGAAAATGAGCTGAGTCTGACCTATGCCAGAACCATCGTACTGAATACGGCCGATGCACCTTCGGTTAACGAAAGCAAAAATGGGTATACAATTGAAGATAATTCCGGCAACGGAAATTAACAAATGCACTAAATACCATGTTTGACCATTTGAAATTTGCCAATCCCGAAGTATTTTACCTACTGCTGCTGATTCCTGCTGCTATTGTATGGTATTGGCTCAAGGGTTCTGACACAAGGGCAAAACTGCAGATTTCCGATTACTCAGCATTCCTCGGGAAGTCCCAATCGATGAAAATCTATTTTCATCATCTTCAGTTTGTTTTGAAGGTACTTGCATTTGCACTGCTGATAGTTGCCCTTGCCAGACCTCAATCAACGCTTTCGCGACAAAGTGTCAGCGTTGAAGGAATTGACATTGTATTGGCTATGGATATTTCAGGCAGTATGCTGGCCGAAGATTTTAAACCAAACCGCCTGGAAGCGGCTAAAGAGGTAGCGCAGGATTTTATCAAAGGACGTCCGGGCGATAGAATCGGATTGGTTGTTTTCAGCGGAGAGAGCTTTACACAGTGCCCGTTAACGACCGATCATCCGGTGCTTCTCAACCTTTTTGACGAATTAAAAAGCGGAATGATTGAAGATGGCACCGCCATTGGGGATGGTCTGGCAACTGCTGTTAACCGCCTGAAAGAAAGCCAGGCCATCAGCAAAGTAATTATACTGCTTACCGACGGAGAAAACAACCGGGGGTTTATTGATCCGCAATCTGCAGCAGAAATTGCCAAAGTTTTTGGGCTCAGGGTTTATACCATCGGAGTCGGAACTATTGGCACGGCTCCTTATCCTGTTCCCACCCCTTTTGGCATTCAATATCAGCAAATGGAGGTTCGCATTGATGAACCTCTTATGAAACAGATAGCAGAAATGACAAATGGCAAGTACTTCCGGGCGACCAACAAGCAAAAACTTAAAGAAATCTACAGCGAAATTGACAAACTGGAAAAATCAAAAGTTGATGTTACTGAGTTCCGCAGGAAAAAAGAAGAGTATAAACCATATGCCCTGGCAGCACTTATTCTTTTAATGCTCGATTTTGTATTGGGAATCACTGTTTTCAGAAAGTTTCCATAATTAAGTTTCTGACAAACCGTACCAAAAATAAATAAGAACTGATGTTTAGATTTGAACATACAATTTTTCTGAACCTGCTCCTGATATTGCCGGTAATGCTTGTTCTGTACCTGCTTTACCTCAGGTGGAAATCAGGAGTAGCCAAAGCATTTGGTGACCATCAGGTTATCGCACAGTTGATGCCCGATATTTCACCGGTCCGTTCTCACATCAAGTTCGCACTGATCCTGCTTACACTGGGAGGTGTATTGCTGGCACTGGCAAATCCTCAGGTTGGTTCAAAAATTGAAAAAGCCCAGCGTAAAGGCGTTGACCTGGTGGTGGCACTTGATGTATCAAACAGTATGCTTGCCCAGGATATCCAACCCAGCCGGATAGAACGTGCCCGTCAATCAATAGCCCGGTTAATTGACGAGCTTGAAAATGACCGGATCGGACTGATTGTTTTCGCAGGGAAAGCCTATACCCAGTTGCCAATTACAACCGATTATTCTGCAGCTAAAATGATGCTCAACACCGTCAGACCTGATATGGTGCCTGTACAGGGAACTGCAATTGGTCAGGCAATAGATATGGCCATGGCTTCGTTTAAAGATGAGACCACAGGTAAAGCAATCATCATTATTACGGATGGTGAAAATCATGACGAGGATGCCCTTAAAAAAGCCGCTGATGCAGCTGATGCCGGAATTAAAATCTATACCATTGGCATGGGACTTTCAGAAGGAGCTCCTATTCCAATTTACAAGGATGGTCAAATTGTCGGTTTTAAGAAGGATCAATCAGGCTCAACCGTAATTACCAGGCTTGATGAAACAATGCTGACTAAAATAGCTGAAGCCGGGAATGGAATTTATGTGAGGGCGAGCAACACCCAGGCAGGTTTGCGCAAGGTCTTTGATGAAATCAGTAAAATGGAAAAAACGACATTCGATACCATGAACTTTTCTGATTATGAAGACAGGTTCCAGTATTTTATCGGCCTGGCAGTTTTGATTATGGTGATCAATTTCCTGTTGAACGAACGTAAAAGCAAATGGGCAGGCAAGATCTCATTGTTTCATCCAGCTAAGAATCAAAAATAATGAAACGACACATTATAATTGTATTTCTTATACTGTTCTCATTTTCTGCTTTGTATGCGCAGAATGAAAACCCACTTATAAGAAATGGCAACAAACAGTTTAAGGAAGGTAAATTTAAGGACGCAGAGATTGATTACCGCAAGGCAATAGAAAAAGCGCCAAAATCTTTTAAAGGGGAGTATAATCTTGGTAACTCACTTTACAAGCAGGATAACTGGGAAGAAGCCAGCCGCAGCTATTTGAATTCGGCTGAAAAAATGAAAGCTACTGATACAAAAGGTAAAGCTGCCGCATTTCATAACCTGGGAAATTCATTACTCAAGTCAGAAAAATATCCCGAAAGCATTGAAGCTTACAAGCAAGCCCTCAGGCTCAACCCTGCCGATGAAGATACCAGGTACAACCTTAGTTATGCATTGAGAAAGCAACAACAGCAACAGCAGCAGCAACAGAATAAAGACCAGAATAAAGACGACAAACAGGACAATAAGGATAAGCAGCAGCAAAATCAACCACAGGACCAGAAAGATCAGCAGCAGGATAAGCAGCAACAGCAAAAACCTCAGATTTCGAAACAGGATGCTGAACGAATGCTTCAGGCGTTGAAAAACGATGAACAAAAAACCATCGATAAAGTAAAAAAACAAAAAGTGAAACCTGTGCAGGTTCAGGTTGAAAAAGACTGGTAGCTTTGCATTATGAAATATAATCAAACTCTTCTTGACACGTTAACTGACTTAAGGAAGATGAAACGAATCAGATTATCGCTTTTTCTGCTATTGCTGATATCGGCAGGTTCAGGATTTGGACAGAAAGTTGAATTCAGCGCTTCAGCAAAAGAAACGGTTGCAGTAGGTGAACAATTCAGGTTGATCTTTTCTGTAAATTCCCAGGCATCAGGGTTTACGGCCCCTGTGCTGAAGGATTTCGCAATCCTTGCCGGGCCAAGTCAATCATCCAGCACCAGTATGCAGATTATCAACAACCAGGTTACACGCTCGGTTGATTTCTCGTTTACCTATATTCTGCAGGCCACCAGTGAAGGTACCTTTACCATAGGACCCGCCTCTGTTAATGTGGATGGTAAAAGCTACAAATCGAATCCGGTTACCATTAAGGTTGTTAAAGGTTCAGCACAACAACCCAGGCAGGGAAATCAGGGCGGACAAGGCAATCAGCAGCCATCGGGTGAAATCAGCGGAAAGGATTTGTTTGTAAAAGCCTCCGTTAATAAATCTAATCCCTATCAGGGAGAACAAGTCATTGTTACCTACAAGATTTACACCAGGGTTCCGGTAGCGGAGTATAGTGTTACCAAAGCGCCCGGCATGAGTGGTTTCTGGACACAGGACCTTTTAAAGGATCAAAAAAACCTTAACCAATACCGCGAAACGATTGATGGTCAGGAATACGTAGTCGCCGAGATTAAAAAGGATGCCATTTTTGCGCAGAAATCCGGCAAACTTACCATTGAACCACTTGAAATGGACGTTATAGCTCAGATTCAGCGAAAATCGGGACGACGCCCGACCAACGATCCGTTTTTTGATGATTTCTTCGATAACGGCTTATTTGGCAATACCCTTCAGAATGTAAAGAAGACAATCCTCTCCAATCAGGTAGTGATTAATGTAAAACCATTACCAGCACAGGGAAAACCCAACGATTTTAGCGGAGCTGTCGGTAATTTTACCATTACTGCAACAACTGACCGGAACGAACTGAAGGCAAATGATGCCATGAGCCTGAAATTTACTGTTTCCGGAAAAGGAAACCTCAAACTTATCGAAAATCCTTCGCTCACTTTCCCCACCGATTTTGAAGTGTATGACCCCAGGGTAACTGACAATATTAGTACAACTGCAACTGGAGTGTCAGGTTCCCGAACCTTCGAATATCTCGTTATACCCCGTAATCCAGGGAACTTTACCATCAAGCCGGCTATCTTCTCCTATTTTGATATTCAGGCCGGTGTTTACAAGTCTCTCAAATCTCCGGAGTTCAGGATTAAAGTTGAGCGTGGCGACGGCTCAGAAAGTACATTTTCAGCCGGAGGCACAAACAAGGAAGATTTTAAATACATCGGCAATGATATCCGTTTTATCAAAACAGGTAAGTTAAACCTTCGACCGGTTAATTCATTCCTGTTTGCTTCAACTGGTTTCTGGATTCTGCTGGCAGCACCTTTTATATTGTTCATTTTCTTCCTGATTGTTTGGAAAAATGAGTTGAAGAAAAGAGGAAACCAGGCCCTTATGCGCAACCGCAAGGCAACCGGGGTAGCCCGAAAGCGTTTAAAACTCGCAGAAAAATACCTGAAGCAAAGCAAACAGGAGCTGTTCTGGTCTGAAACTTCGAATGCACTCTGGGGATACATGAGCGATAAGTTCAATATTCCCAGGTCGACCCTCTCGATGGACTCAGTGAATGAGGCGCTTCAGGCAAAGAATGTGAACGAAGCATTGATCAAACAGTTCATAAATACTTTAAATAACTGTGAATATGCAAGGTTTGCCCCTGGCAATAAATCACAGGTGATGGATGAGTTGTACAAAGAAGCTATTGAAGTAATAACCAGAACAGAACAAGAACTCAGGTAGACCGCTGAATAAAGGAGTTTTGAAGTTTTCAGGTACTAATTAATCCCGCATTTTTGTAAGGCAGTTTACTATTAAGATTTAAAAATATGAAAATAAGGTTGTTCACCGGAATTATTTTGTTGTTGATCAGCTTTAATTCCCTGGCTGACCAGCAAGCCGATATAGAGAAGGCCAATAAAGCATATATGGCCGGTTTTTACGAGAACGCAATCACAATTTATGAAACGATTATTGATGATGGCGTAGCTTCTCCTGAGTTGTATTACAACCTTGGCAACGCCTATTTTAAGACCAACAATCTTCCATCCGCCATACTGAACTTTGAGCGTGCCCTGAAATATAATCCGGGTGATGAAGATATTGAATATAACCTTGCAGTTGCGAACAGCAAGATCGTTGATAAAATAGAATTATTGCCTGACCTTTTTTATATCAAGTGGTGGAAAAATCTTAAAATCTGGATTTCGCCTGATGGATGGGCCATTGCCCTCATCGCACTTTTTACATTGCTGATTATTCTGGCTGCCATTTTCCTTTTATCCAGATCAATAATTACCAGAAAAATTCTGTTTGTATCGGGATTGGTAATTCTACTGGCCAGTATATTAACAAGTATTATCGCCTGGCAAACCTATACCGAATCACGCAAACAAAACTCTGCTATCGTGTTTACGCCTACCCTTCCGGTCAAGAGTTCACCCGACGAAAGCAGCATCGACCTCTTTGTGATTCACGAAGGCTTAAAAGTCAAAATAATGGATAAAATCGGCGATTGGAATGAGATAAAAATTGCCAACGGAAGCAAAGGTTGGGTAAAAGAAGCTGATATTAAACCTATCTGAGAAAGAAAAGCTTTTCATAAAGCATTCTGATATAGAGCCTAAACAGTCGTTGAATTATCCTGACAAACAGAATAGCTTTCCGGGATCAGTTTAGTTCCTTAAAAGTACATTTCAATTTACAGAATTACGATGATTTTACTGGTCCTGAAAATAGCACGGATTCATCTGTACCGTTTCCTCCGGATGCTTAACCAGCTTGGTATTTTCAGGGTAATTTTCCTTTCTGTTCTGGTTTTTTATGCACTAAAAGCAAGCCTTAAGCCCGGAATGCTTCAATGGCTGTCATTTGCGCTTGTATCATTCATAGCCCAGATCCACTTTAACCGCAAAGACCATGTGTTGCTCAGTAATCTTAACCTGAACAATTCAGTCTATTTTTTCTTACTCTATTCTTTGCTGCTTAGCCCGTTTATCCTGCTGTTCCTGATATGGCCTGATTACATCGCTTTAGCTATCCTGATCTCAGGCGTGATACTGATCTCTTTAATTTTAAAACCACTTCATAGTCATAGCAAGATCAGAATGCCATCTTTCCGCTTTATCCCGGCAGATTCATGGGAATGGAGGGTTGGTTTACGCCGGTATTTCCCGGGCTTACTGCTTATTTATGCGTTATCAGCCATTTTCTATCAGTTCGACTATATTTTTGCAGCCTCCGTATTGCTTATAGCAATTACAGTTAATTCTTTTCAGCTTTATCATGAGCCACTTACAATGATTGAGGCATTAAAAACCAGCCCTGTTTCCTTTTTCAGGCGCAGGATTTTTCTTCAGTGTTCATTCTTCGCGCTGCTGGCTTTACCATTGGTTGTCATTTCCATTATACTTTACCCTGACGGTATACGACCGGTTATGCTTGTTTTTATCAATACAATGATAGTACAGGTATTTGCCGTTTCACTAAAGTATTCCGGTTATACACCAGGACATCACAGCCCTTATCATATGGCAATCATCCTGTTAATGAACTTCTCATTCATTATCCCGGCTATGCTGCCTATTCCGGTGATTATGACGCTCATTTTTGGCCGGAAAGCAATTACTCAACTTAAACTTGTAACTGGATGATAAAAATTGAAAAACTGGAATTCAGCTACGGTAATTCGCCTGTGATCAATGAGCTTAACTGGGAACTGGAACAAGGAGAGATTCACGGCCTGATTGGCTTGAACGGAGCCGGAAAAACCACCCTTTTTAATCTTATGGCAGGCTGGCTTAAGCCTGCAGCCGGTGACTTATTATTTAATGAACTTCCATTACACCGGCTTCAAAGCGCTTTTATGGAGACCAATCCACGTTTCTACCCAATGATAACCGGACAGGAGTATCTTGATATATTCAAGCTTAAGAATCCTGGATTTGACAGCGGGGTGTGGAACAAAATATTTAAACTTCCGTTGAAAGAAGTGGTTGACAATTACTCAACCGGAATGCAAAAAAGGCTGAGTCTTATGGGAATACTTGCCCTGAACAGAGAGATTCTAATCCTCGATGAGCCATTTAACGGACTCGATTTCGAAGCAGTCCGTCTTGTATCTCATATAGTTCCTTCGCTGTCAGCCAAAGGTAAAACTGTAATAATCAGTTCACACATTCCCGAATCGCTGACAAACATTTGCAACACCATAAGCCTGATCAGAAACGGGAAAATTGAATTTATTATCAGGAAGCCTCAATTCAGTGAACTTCAGAACCTGATTGATTTTCATGGTGGTTTTGAGACTGAACACCTACCTTCATTGTGAACAGTATTTTTGATTTTATTTTCCGTAAAGATCAAAGTTCTT
>JAAXUD010000533.1 GCA_013336205.1 Lentimicrobium sp.
TCTATAAAATACCAGCGCTGCAACGTATATTTACCTATATTTTCATAGGCCGAAGCGATATCGCCAAGTACATTTCCATATTTCTGCCCGCGGTCGGGAGATGCTTTAACCCAATCTGCAAATTCAACTTCAATGAGTTGCTTGTCTTCCAGCACCTTGAGTCTTTTTAGTCCCCTGGTTTGTCCGATAAAGTACTTCCAGTAGTTTGAAATTCCGGCATACTTTGAAGCATATTTGATGCTTACTTCACGATTGGCATCCATATCCTCACGCATAATGGCCAGTTTCTTTGCACGAATATTTACAATAGTCGGATTGCTGGTTTCAATAGCCAGTTTTACACCCCAGGAGGTCAGATATCGGTCAGTACTGCCCGGATAGCCCATAATCATTGCAAAATCTCCTTTTTCATAACCATTAAGGGATACAGGGAGATGATGCTTTGGCTTCATGGGAACATTGTCCTTCGAGAAGTCGGCCGGCTTGCCATCTGCACTGGTATATACCCTGAACATAGAGAAGTCACCGGTATGGCGCGGCCACATCCAGTTGTCGGTATCGGCGCCATATTTGCCGATTGATGAAGGAGGCGCACCTACCAATCTTACATCACGAAAAACCTCATAGACGAAGAGATAAAATTCATTTCCGTTAAAAAATACCGCAACCCTGGCCTCATAACCGGTTCCTTTGGTGGCATCGGTCTGAATTGATTTTGAGACTTCTGAGATCTTTGCACTTCTTTCACTCTCTGTCATCTGATCATTCAACTGTGACAGCACTGTTTTGGTAACATCTTCAATACGAACCAGGAAACGCGCGGTAAGTCCTTCATTGGGGAGCTCCTCATTCATATTCATTGCCCAGAAACCATCGGCAAGATAATCATGATCAATGGTACTGTGCGACTGAATGGCTCCATAACCGCAGTGATGATTAGTCAGCACCAGACCCTGACTACTGATCATTTCGCCTGTGCAACCATTGCCAAACTGGATAATGGCATCTTTCAGGCTTGAATGGTTGACACTGTATATTTCCTCAGCAGTCAGCTTCAGCCCCTCCTTCTGCATATCGACATAATTAAGGCGTTCGATAAGCAGGGGAAGCCACATACCCTCATCGGCCCTGGTAATACCAGCAGCCAGCAGAAAAAACAGAATCAGAATTCTTTTCATTTTATTTTAGTTTTACAAGTTTACTACACGAATTTTTCGCCCTTTTCAATCATTACATCATTTACAAACTGGCGGATTTGCTGTTCGTCGCCTTTGCGGCAGACAAGCAATATTCCATCGTCTTCAACCACTATATAATCATCGAGTCCCTGAAGCACTACCAGTTTTTCCTTTGGCATATTCACAATACAATTGCGACTGTCGTACATAAGTACATTTTGTCCGACTATTGCATTGGAATTCTCATCTTTCTGACGGGTATCGTACAACGATCCCCAGGTTCCGAGATCGCTCCATCCAAAATCAGAAGAAAGCACATAAACATTGTCGGCTTTCTCCATTACACCATAGTCAATTGAAATGCTTTTACAAACCGCATAGGTCTGCCTTATAAAATTATCTTCTTCGGCAGTGTTATACTTTCCGATACCTGCCCTGAAAAGCTGGTCAACATCGTTGAGATGATGCTCAAAGGCAGCCATAATCGTTTTAAGCTTCCATACAAAAATACCTGAGTTCCAGAGAAAATCGCCGCTGCTCAGAAACTGTTTTGCCATTTCCAACTGCGGTTTTTCAGTAAAGGTTTTTACCTTTTTAATGCGCGAATCGGCCTGATATGCCGTAGATTCATCAAACTGGATATAGCCATAACCAGTGTCCGGCCGGCTTGGTTGAATCCCAAGTGTAAGCAGCCAGTCATTTTTTTCAGAAGCGTCGAGGGCAGCTGTAATGACCTCTGTAAAACTATCTTCTTTCAGGATAATATGATCTGAAGGAGCAACCACTACGTTGGCTTCCGGGTTTAACTGAAAAATCCTGTAATTCGCATAAGCTATGCAGGGAGCCGTGTTGCGTCGCGAAGGTTCGCAAAGCACCTGGCTTTCACCAATGGCCGGCAATTGATCCAAAACCTGTTTCTTGTAAATTTCATTGGTAACAATAAAAATATTTTCAGCCGGACAAACCTTGCGAAAACGACTGAAGGTTGATTGTATCAGGGTTTCACCTGTTCCGAGAATATCTATAAACTGTTTCGGATGATTTTGCCGGCTCATGGGCCAAAACCTGGCACCAATGCCACCGGCCATTATGATGCAATAGTTGTTTTTATTCATGAGATTTGGTATTAATTTTTAGAATAAATTTAGTATTTTAATGCGATGATTCATCATACAGCATTATTCAGTTGAGCATTTATTTTAACAGGAATAATTTCGGCCAAAGGACTAAAAAGGTAAATTCGTTTGTTGTTAAGGCATTCACAGCGGTATCTTTTCCTCAGTTGAACCCCACGCTTAAACACTCTGCCATCGGGCAGGGAAAAAAGAGCATCTGTGGGAAGCTCGCTAATCAACACTAAATCTTTAGGAGGATCATATTTCCGCAGTGCAACAGCCAAAGGCAGGTTTGTTGTGCTTGATGCTGAAGGATTCTTCAGATAGTTGTTAAAAGCTTTGCTCACTTGTTCCGGAAGCAGCCCCTCTTCAAGAAAAGGCAGGGCAATGGCCTGGTATGCTCTTTTCCAGTGCTGACCATGCGGAACCATCCTCCGCTTATTTGAAAGAAATACTTCTGCATGAGCCATTTCGTGCAGCAAGGTAACCAAAAAACTATATTGATTTAAATTATGGTTCACTGAAATTACCGGAGATTTTAAAGCATTACCTCCCCTGAAATCGCCCAGTTTTGACCGACGGCTCTTCGTAATGCGCAATATAACCTGGTGGCTGCCAAACCAACCTGAAACCAGGTCTGCACAACCGGCAGGCAGATAATTTTCCAGCGCTTCTCTCAGGGTTTTACTTTTGTTCATTCAGGCAAAGCATTGTATAAGTATGGTTATAGTGCAACTGGCATCCACAATCGCGGTTGCGCTTCGCTTTCTTGTATT
>JAAXUD010000094.1 GCA_013336205.1 Lentimicrobium sp.
TTTGTTATTTATAATTGCACCACTTGCCGGCATCATTCTTTCGACTGATTACCAAGATGTTGTATCAGCAATAAGCGATAAAGAAGTTACACAAAGTGTTTGGCTCACCATTTTTGCATCTATTACAGCAACCCTGGTTTTTGCAGCAATTTCGCTTCCTTTTTCATGGTTGCTGGCCAGAAAGAAGTTCCCGTTTAAAAGACTGGTCTCCGGAATAATAGACCTTCCTGTAGTTATCCCCCATACTGCAGCCGGCATTGCCCTGCTTGGCGTTATCTCACGTGATTCGGCTGCAGGACGCCTGGCAGCAAATTTTGGTATAGATTTTATAGGTCATCCTTCTGGTATTATTATCGCCATGGCTTTTGTAAGCCTGCCATTTTTCATTAATTCAGCCAGGGACGGCTTCTCTTCTGTACCTGAGAAACTGGAAAAAGCAGCCCTGAACCTGGGGGCAAGCCCAGCCAGGGTTTTTCTTACAATTTCGGTCCCGCTGGCAATGCGACATATCATATCAGGATGTGTGATGATGTTTGCACGCGGAATGAGTGAATTTGGGGCTGTCGTAATTATCGCCTACCATCCTATGGTAGCGCCGGTACTGATATTCGAGCGTTTTAGCTCATTTGGGTTACAATATGCCAGACCTGTGGCAGTTATCCTGATAATACTATCCGTATTTTTCTTCCTCCTGATGAGATTACTTACCAAAGATCCCGAAAATGCTAGAAATTAAAAACATCAGTAAGAAATTCGGGAGGTTCAGTATTACAGATATTTGCCTTAATATTGAAAACGAAGATTACTACATATTACTGGGAGCCTCAGGAGCCGGCAAATCAGTTTTACTTGAAATTATTGCCGGCCTGATTAAACCGGATTCCGGCAGCATTATCCTTAATGGAAATGACATTACCTCAATGCCTGTAGAAAAAAGAAAAACCGGGCTCATTTTTCAATCTCCGGCAATATTTCCTCATCTCACGGTTAAACAAAACATCGCTTTTCCTTTAAAACACCCAAAAAGCAAGAGCTCACAGGTTCAGATTGAAAAATTATCGGAACAAATGAATATAAAACACCTGCTTAGTCAGAAGCCTGCTATTCTTTCCGGAGGAGAATTACAAAGGCTTGCCCTGGCCCGGGCACTTGCCGCTGAACCTGTAATGTTGTTACTCGACGAACCTTTTTCGGCTGTTGACACGCCAATGAAAGCTGAATTACGCGGTATGCTGAGGCAACTTAATAAGCAGGGGCTTCCCATTTTACATGTTACCCATGATTTTGAAGAAGCGATTGCCCTTGCTTCAACAATGGCTATTATTGAGAATGGTGTCATTATTCAGACAGGAAGTGCCAATGATATTCTTACCAATCCTAAATCAGGCTTTGCAGCGGGCTTTACAGGGGAACACAATTTCTTTAAAGCAATAATCGAAGGCAACAATGCCAGAATCTTATCCGGACATCACGCGCCAACGCAGGAAATCAAATTGAATGACAACTTTGAATCCGGCCCCGCCAATATCCTGATTAAGAGCAAATATGTTATTATATCGGTCGACGAGCCCAACATAAGCACAGTGAATAATCTTAAAGGAATTATCAGCAGTATCAGCCCCTCCCGCGAAGGCTTTGAAGTATGTGTAAGTGGTGAAATCGATTTGTTTGCCAGAATAACCCGCGAATCTCTCGAAAAAATGAATCTAAAAACGGGACTACCAGCCTGGGCCTGTTTCAAGGCCTCATCGGTTGATGTTATCCGATAAGACTTTCAAACCAACACACCTGTTCCTGGTAATTGCAAGAAAAAAGAACTACCACATTTCTCTATGGAAAAACTACCAATTATACCAAATCTTATAATTATCGGTGGTTCTTCACGCAATGTCGGGAAAACCAGTTTAGCACTCAGGCTTATTGAAAAATATGCTGACAATGCAACAATTACCGGATTAAAAGTAACCAGCATGCGTCCCGGAGAAGAAAGTTATCACGGAAGTCACAACGTTCCGACTCCGGAAGATTATAGCATTGTTGAAGAAACCAACATTGAGAGTAATAAAGACACAGCGCGCATGCTGAAAGCCGGAGCGAAAAAAGTTTATTACATCGAAACGCCGGATAGTCTGCTTAAACAGGCATTGAATTCTTTAATGACAATGCACCAAAACGGCAATCCAATAGTTTGTGAATCACGCAGTCTGCGCAGTGCTGTAATCCCCGGATTATTTATCCTCCTGAAACATTATGATCCAAATCAAATCAAGCCTGGATTCAATTATTATGAAAACATGGCTGATCTTACCTTTACTATCGGACAAAATACCAGAAATTCGACTGATTTAGCGAATAAGATCCAGTGGAATGGGAAAAAGTGGCTGCTGAATCCATAAGATTGCTTCACTCTGTATATATCAGCATTTAATAAAAAACCACCTCTGTTTTAGGATTAGCCAGTTTGAATTTCTCAACATTCCGGGAGGAAATCCGTGTATTGTAAATGCGGAGTAATTTTAGCGACGGCATGTTTTCCAAAGCTTTCAGATTGCTGATGCGGGTATTGTAACAATCTAATTGCTCAAGCTTTGCACAATTGGCAACCGCACTAAGTTTGGCAACCTGAGTGCCGGAAATGTCAAGAATCTTCAGATTGGCAAACCCCTCAACAACGTCAATGTCGTTTATCTGGGTATTGGATAAGTATAGCCCAGACATATTCCTGTGTGTTGTCAGGGCTGTAAGATCGGTAACCGGCGTATCGGAACAATTAAACACCTGCAAACGGGATATCGAAGATAATGGCATGATGTCAGCAACCGGTAACCGGGAAATATTAAGATTCTCAAGTCTTGCAAGCATTTTTACAGGCTGCAAATCAGAAATATTCCGGCTTTGACTCAGATCAAGCAAGCGAATTGAGGTTAATTTGTGAAGTTGTTCCTGAGTAGGTATTGTGCCTATAGGTTCAATACTATTAAAGATCTCTTTCCAGGTATCTGCTAGGCCATTCCACCAATCAGTTAACTTACCCGTCTGATAAATAATGAGTGCATCCGGAATACTATCCCATAACATCGAGATAGAACCGCTGACTGCCGGAACACCTTCTGCATACAAATATTCCAGATCACTTAATTGAAGAAAAGGTTTAACACTAACGATTGCACAATTATTGATATTCAGGAAGCGCAGGTTTTTTAATCCGGCAACCGCTGACATGTCTGTGATTTTCGTAGATGATATATCAATGGATCTCAGTGTTTTAAGGGATGTAACCGGGGATAGATCCTGTATTCCACAAAAAGAAACATTTAATGTTTGCAAATTCATCAATTCTTTAACCGGCAGTATTTCGCTGATTCCTGTTTTTGAAGCATTCAAAATCTCAAGTGACTGCATTTTAAGCAGAGGGTTCAGATTTTTAACTACAGCATTGCCTGATACATCTATTTTTTTTAGGTAGGTTAATTCGTGAAGCTGTTCCCTTGTCGGGACTTCGTCCATAGATATAAGAGATCTGAATATTGTTTTCCATTCATCATTTAGCATCTGCCACCAGGCTGTCAGTTCTTCTGATTCATATATAACTTTTACATCCGGCCGCAATTTTATAAAATCAAGTGCTTCTTTTCGGCTGACCAGCGATTTATCGCAATAAATTGCCCTCAGGGTATTTAAACTTTGAAGCGACATGATAGAGCCTACCGGTGTATTGTCAAGATAGACATATTCCAAAGCCTTAAGCGAGGAGAGGGAAGCAATATCCGAAATGTAGGTTTTTTCAATATTCAGGCGCTGCAACTTATC
This sequence comes from Lentimicrobium sp., assembly GCA_013336205.1. Classification (GTDB taxonomy): domain Bacteria; phylum Bacteroidota; class Bacteroidia; order Bacteroidales; family Lentimicrobiaceae; genus Lentimicrobium. Next base: position 3,811 of record JAAXUD010000094.1, read on the forward strand.
GAGTTTTGCAAGTGCCGTAAGATCTGTAACAGCGGTTCCCGATAACTCAAGCAGTTCTATGTTACCAAGTACTTCTATGCCTTCAAGAGACCTGACTGATGCCCTGTTAAGTTTTAATTCCTTTAAATTCAACAATCCGGAAACCGCACTCAGGTTTTCAATCTGAAGGCCTGAAATATCGAGTGTCTCTAGATTAATAAAATTAGCAACCGGGCCAAGATCAGTTACAAGGCATTCGGAAATATCCAGTTTACGAATGCCTGAACTGTACTGCAGCGGGCTCAGCGAACTGACCAGACTTCCCGACACTATCAAAGTTTCAAGTTTAGAAAGATTCCTGATTGGCTCCAGTCCGGATATAGCTGTTTCTGAAATATTTAAGTGTTTCAATAATCGGAAAGCACTTAAAGGCTCAAGATCGTACAATCCCTTGACACCTGAAATATCTATAACTTCAGAACGCAAAACCCTCCTGACTTCAGTAAAAACCAGTCCTGAACTTATCTTCAGGGTATCTGCAATATAGGTGGAATCTTCCTCATTAAAAGCAGCAGGGAATAGCAGAATAAAATCTTTGCCGATACCAGCAACATTTTTCAATGGAATAGAATCTGCAATAACAACATTACCCGCAAAAAAACGTCTCCAGTTTAAATCAAGACTGTTCCACCAGGAAATCAATTCTTCTTCTTCACCTGATCGGGTGGTATAAATGCTTACAATTTTGAGTTCGCGTTTGGCATCATCCAGGTTTATCTCGATAAATCTGGGCTTGTTATTGTTAACCTTTTCCCCATCAATAGTAATTCCATTAAGGTTGCGGCTGGTTTTAACTTTAAAGAAAACCTCTCCCTTCTCGCTTAGTTCCTGGGTAACTTCTTCTACTGTAAATTTAAAAGCAACTTCTTTGAAAAAAAAATCAATATCCTTTAAATAGGCCTGCACATCTTTGTTTGTTACCACATCTCGTTTTTCAACCAGGTCGTCTTCGATCTGAACTTTAGAATCTTTGAAAAACTTCAGAAACGATTGATTAATAATAATATCTTTCTCCTTATATTCCGATTTATTACCCCAAGCGTATTAAATGTAAACTCCATAAAAGTAACCAGCTGAATAGCCTGCTTTTTATAATTTGCCAGTTCTTCGTCAGAAAAAGAGGATGAAGACGGGTTCACTGACTTCTCAGTACCCGATTGTGCCTGCATATTGACAGCAAAGCCAACCAAAGCAATAAGGCAAACCAGGGTGCGTAGATTTTTATTCATGGTACAGGTATTTTAGAAGAATTTCTTTATCATTCTCATTCAATTTCAGCATCGCTGAGATCAACCAACCAGCGTTGGTTCCCGGACGATTAAATTCAGAAAGTTCAAAATACCATCCTGGTACCTGAAAAAAATGGAATTTAACATCACTCACATTTTTGAAGCTCAGATTGCCTTTTTTAAACTCATACAGAAATAAAGTCAGGTAATCAGGGTGGTAATCACTTGCGGTATATTGTTCAACATATTCTTTCTCTTTAAAAACCCTGACCAGGTTCATAAAGTCCAGTTCGTGGCTGAGCGGATGCAAAAAACGCTGGTCACCATTATCCTGACTATGAAAAAACTCATGAAATTTCTTAAAATACACATTGGTTATCACCCATTTATAACCCTGATTTTCCTCTTCAAGCTTTAGGTAAAGGGTAACAGGTTCCTCTTTCCCAAGGTAAACAAATATGGTTGAAACCTCTGAGAACCACTGTCCATCATGAAAATCAAGAAAAGAAGGAGAACCTGATTTCAGTACATCTTTAGTAAAACTTTCCCTTAAAGGCTCGGTAAGGGATGCATTTTTATTATCAAATAAAATATCAATATATTTTTTTCGCAGCTCAGGACTTCTGTAATCCTTGTCGCCGGGATAATATCGTTGTCCACTTATACTTTCTTCAGCATTAAAGCGACGGAAGAATTGATTTACCTGTTTGGTTTGCGCAACCAGGATACTTTCATCGCCAAGTAAAGAATTAAAAGTCTGAGCTTCAATTCCCTGACTAATAAAAAGCATCACCATACAGGTGAGCAATAACAAATATTTCATTTTTTTTGGTTGATTCATAATAGCAGAAACCACAATACCCCGAAATTAAAATCAGGCTGCATTCTTAACATATAAGCAAGAATGCAGCCTTGAAATATAAACTAAAGCTATTTTCAGGAGCCCGGCTTTGTCTCAGTAACCCTGATATCACCCAGCATTACATCCCAAAAACCAATAATTCGTCCTGAAATCTGCGTTGTTTTGCGCTCCACATAAACAGTTACATCTTTCTTTGTAACGTCAACATAGCGCAATCCTTCGTTGGTTGTGCCTTCAAACCGCTGATAAATAGTAATTACACCAACATACCTGCCATCAGGCTGACGTTCCAGATCACTGATATATTGAATATTATACCATGAAATATTCACTTTATCATAATTAAGAGCCATAAGTCTCTCAAGATATTCACGTACTCCATAATAGTTAACTTCTTCCTTGTTTATTGAAGAAACGCCCATCATGGCTCCATCAGCAAAAAGCTCGAGTGTTCGTTCTATCACCCTGTTGGCTTCTGACCAGGGAGTATCCTTGTTGCCCACTATGCTTATATATTTACTGAGGTCGCGGACTTTTTCAAGTGCCAGTGAATCTATAGCCTGCTTGCGCGATGGGCTTATCACATCCTGAGCTTTAATGCTGGTTAAGGAACACAAAATTGCGAGTGATGCCAGTAATATTTTTGACTTTATCATTTTCTTACTTTTTTATAAGTTCGAGTTCTTTAATTTTTCCATTGGAATCAAAAACAGCATTCAGCACCCTGTTGGGAGATTTTTTCTGATCCTTTATAAATTCCAGATATTTTCTGATCGTTGTCGGGCGGTCATAATCCTTAATCTCACCTTCGCTACTGATCAGAATCAGCACAGGTGCGTCTTCACCTGAAAAACCAGCCAAAGCTTCTCTGATTTTCAGATTGGCAGTGCTCACATCACCGGCGCTGGCAACTGCATCCAGTGAAAGGTTAATATCCCTATAGGGTCCGCCTTCCCGCAATTCACGCTCTCTCGCCTCTTTCTCCTGCTGCAGCCTGTCTTCTTCCTTGCGTTTTTCAACAGCAGCTCTTTCAGCAGCCAACTTTTCTTCAGCTTGTACTATAAGATCTTTGATTTCCTGGTTTTCGAGGTTTAACCGCTTAACAGAAGCCAGTTTAAACTCTTTTTCTTCCAGGGTCATTTTTCCTTCATCATTGATAATGGCCAACAAATCTGCCTTTGCTTTGGCGGTTTTTTCTGCCAGTTCCTGTTCAGCCTTCTTCTTGGCTAACTTTTTCTGACTATTACATGAACTCAGACCCGAGCCAAGTGTCACCACAAGCAGCATCATTACTGCAAATTTAAGCCTGCGTTGGATACAGGATGTTTTAAGTGAATAATTTTCCATCTTTCTTTGAGGTTATTTTAATTTAATATAACAGCGTTTTCAATCAAAAAGTGTGCAAATAAAAATAAATCATCCGGTTACACTGCATACGCCAATGTATTACGAACACAAATCATACAAATATAGAGAAATTTCACCTTGACCGGCAGCTGGCATACGCAGAGTTCTTAACATAACAATGTGAAAATCTTTTTTTTGAAAATCGCTCTAAACCAGAAAGTTGCATGGGAGCACGGAATTTGCAGGCAAAAAAAAATCCCTGATTGACAGGGATTTATACTGTACCCGAGGCCGGACTCGAACCGGCACGACCGCAATGGTCAAAGGATTTTAAGTCCTTCGTGTCTACCAATTCCACCACTCGGGCGGACAGTACTGAGATAAAAAAACCCCGTTTTACCGGGGTTCGAGCGAAAGACGGGACTCGAACCCGCGACCCTGACCTTGGCAAGGTCATGCTCTACCAACTGAGCTACTTTCGCTTATCGCTTTAGCGGGTGCAAATATACGATCTGATTTGAAAACGCCAAATTATTTCACGATTTTTTTAAAAGTTTTTTTATTTCATTCAGTTTCATCAGCGCTTCCACGGGTGTAAGTGTGTTAATATCAGTGTCGAGGATATCCTCTCTGATTTGCTCTAATAAGGGATCATTTAACTGAATAAAACTGAGTTGATAAGGATCTGTTCCTTGCCTGGATGATTTTTTCTTAGAATTAGAGCTTTGCAACTGCCCTCCTCCATGTGTTTTTTCGAGCGTTATCAGCAATTCATTGGCCCTTTCAAGCACATTTTGAGGCATTCCTGCCATTCGTGCTACATGAATACCAAAACTATGTTCACTTCCGCCTGGCTCAAGCTTACGCATAAATATAACCTTGTTGCCGGCTTCTTTAATTGAAATGTGATAATTTTTGATCCTGTTCAGGCTACCGGCCATTTCATTTAATTCGTGATAATGAGTTGCAAAAAGAACTTTCGGTCTGAACAGTGGGTGTTGATGTAAAAATTCCGCTATGGCCCACGCGATGCTGATTCCA
>JAAXUD010000534.1 GCA_013336205.1 Lentimicrobium sp.
TTTGAACGACCCAACCGCGGATTTAATATATATTCTCCTTCAGTGGAACTTAAATATCATCTCAATGGCCGCCCCGATGTCAGGTTAGTTAAAGCACCCGGCAGATTAAACCGTTCAAACGATTTGTACTTTATGATGGGTTATGGCGATCATCAGCTGAATGAACATGAATTGGATACAAATTATTTTAACGTTGGTGGAATAAGCATCCTTTATTTTAACCAGTTTTCAAACGCCTTCCGCTTAGGATATGGTACGGACATAAACTACTGGTGGGGACTGAATGCCCGCCCCGACGGCACCCCCGGGCCCTATTCATGGGAAAACCTCACGCTCGGATTTCTTGTTCAGCCAGAATTTATAATCGACAAATTATCACTTGTAAGCGGTATAGGGATTTATGCCTTACATCGTAATTATGGTAACTTCAGCCAAACCTACCAGCGGTTGGGCGTCAGGTATGAGGTTTATAAAAACGTCTCGTTGGGTGTAAATATCCGGGCCATCAACTTTATGCTTGCTGAATTTCTCGAATTTAATGTTGGATACCGGATCAGGTGGATGAAGTAAAAGAAATAAGTATTTATAATTCAAAATCAGTGACTTAATATTGAAGTCCGTTATATGCAAAGCTTACCTTTCCTGGATTGGGGAATCAGGGATTTGATGTGGAAACACGGTGTTGAAACACCCGATGAGTTGATGTTACAAATGCAGGAATATTCCAATAAGAATATTGTTTCCAAAATAACCTGCAGAATGCTGGTAATGGATGGAGCCGCAGATGAATACAGCCAGGGGATTGACCTGTTTGAGGCACTTGCCTGTCCAAAGGAATACATGTTTTTTGAAGCCGACGATCCGGCGCTGCAACATTGCCAGGTAGGTGCCCAGGCATCCTCATCGGCAAGATTATTTGATTGGCTGGATGAAAACCTGTAACAACAGTTGGGGAAGTCTGGTTCGCAGGTTCCGGTCTTCCTTTTTTGATTTTCAACTGTATTGCAGGGTCTTTAATAATCCGGAAATCATTTTCTCATTAAATTTGTAATATGCTGCAATTACAAAATATTCCGCAGAGTTTGTAAAGAATAGTAAGACATTCATTTATGGGAAAAAATATCCTCATCCTGAGTTTTCTCGCATTCATCTGTGCACCGGGCGCAACCAATAAAAATTCGGATGAGGTTATTGTAAAAGGAAACGTCAGCTACGACTTTACACTTGCCGACTTATCTGTGAAATATATTGAGACCGGTGACAGTTTAATTTTGTCGGACATAGTTCGGACCGAAGGCATGAAATTACTCTATAATCATGCAAACTGGTCGGGGAACAATTCAGATAAACTTTCTATCAGGGATTTTGCAGAAACCATCATTGACAGCGATCATAAAGGAATGAACATTAATTTAATTCTCAGGAATATTCAATATGCGAAGGACAGCATAGCGGTAACAGATTATCCTCAGAAAATCTGTTTGCAATACTTACCTGAGGGGTTTTCTTTTTCTTCAAGGCTTTGTTTTACGGTTGGATATGATCTCGGGATCGTTTATCTGAATAATTCAAGCGTAAATGTAGCGCATAAGCGTTACCTCGAAAACTGTTCTGAGTTAAAGTATTTTTCCATACACGAACTGCATCATGCCGGTTTTGTTATGCTCAGGAAAAATTACATGCCATCACTCAATATAAATACCTATGGCGAAATGGCCGAATTGATTGCCTACTTTACTCACATGGAAGGAATGGCGGTATATGCGGCTTACGATGAAAGGTCGAAAGGCAATGCCCTGAATAACGATCCGGATTATGTTGCGCTTCGCGATAAAGCTTTGATGAATAAATACATCAACAGGTACTTCGAAATATATAATCACTTTCTCTCTCGCAGCAACGATACTTTGACTGAAACAGACTGGTTGATGCTCGGCGAATTATCCTCAGATAAACGCTTATGGTATAGAGTTGGTGCAAAAATGGCAGCAACCATTGATGAGAAATCAGGAAGAAATAAACTTACCGGATTAATAGCAGAACCTTCTGCCCATTTTATTAAAACATACCTGTTACTCGTTGAAAAATAAACAAATAGCCAACCTTATATTTTACTAATTGGCATTAAATTTTGATTGGAATGTTATTTTTACAGGTCCAGGCCCTAAAAACCGGCATTCATCATGAAATTGATGTGAAAGGAATAAACAGATCATAAATTTGCAAATATTTAAGGGAGATCCAAATACTTAATTAGTATCTAAAAGGATGAAAACAAAAGTTATTTTAATTTTCCTTCTGTTTATTTCATTTCAGATCCATGCTCAGGTAAAACATATTATTACCTCCGACAGTGTCGACTTGTATGTAACCGTAAAAGGTAAAGGAACCCCATTACTCTATTTGCATGGTGGCCCCGGAAGCGGCAGCTATTGGATAGAGAAATTTATGGGAGATACCCTTGAAAAATACTTCAAAGTCATTTATTTGGATCAACGTGGTTGTTGCCGCTCCACTAGTCCAAAGAACAACGATTACTCTTTGGACAGAATGGCCAAAGATTTTGAGGAAGTGCGTCAGGCATTAGGCATTAAAAGCTGGCTGACCATGGGACATTCGTTCGGAGGATTATTGCAAATGGGCTACGTTCTCCGTTATCCTGAAAGTGTTAAAGGTATGATTATGATGACCTGTACCTTAAATGCTTATCAATCCTATACTGAATCTTATATTCCAAACGCAGTAAAACTTATGAATCTGGATACAGCACAGCTATTTACCAACACTATGAGTACGAATGATAAAATGAATCTGATCATTCAGAAACTTCAGGAAAAAGATGTCATGTGGAAGCTCATGTATAAATCGCATGATAACTTCCTGCAAATGGGACAAACTTTTGCTGAAATACCCAACTGGAACTGGGGGAGTGAAGAATACATTCTCAATACAAAAGATTACTTCGAAAACTTCAAACCATATACCCCGGAAATTGAAAAGCCTGTTTTGTTTTTCTACGGAACACAAGACTGGATGGTTGGTCCTGAACACTATAAAGGA
>JAAXUD010000535.1 GCA_013336205.1 Lentimicrobium sp.
CTACACGAAAGGAATTGTTTCAGCCTTGCCACAAATCAGTCTAAGCCGGAATGCAGCGCATATCCGCGGTAGTGTATTCACGGCCGATTATCCCGATGCCGATGACCAGGGATTTTCTTTCCTGCTAGAAGGTTATCAGCCGGAATGGAGCGTACCAACCTCCGATGCAGGATTCTCCTACCGGAATCTTCCACCAGGCGAATACCGGCTGTTTGTCAGATATACCGACTCCTGGAAAAATAAGGGTGAGCCTGAATTGCTTCTTACCCTGATAATAAAACCCGCCTTTTGGACAACCTGGTGGTTTATTCTGATGGGTATCCTTTTAATTATATTCTTAACAGTGTTGATTGTCAGAAGGATTCAGGGTATCAGGTATGCCAACCGGATAAAAGCCCTTGAACAGGAACATGCCATAGAGAAGGAGCGTCTTCGCATTTCAAAAGACATGCACGATGAAGTCGGGGCCAGTCTTACCCGGATTTCCATTCTGAGCGAAATTGCAAAAAGCCGGAATCAGGATCCGGAAAAATCGCAACAGCTTATTCAGCAGATATCTGAAATTGCCGGCAATGTCGTGGATGAACTGAGCGAAATCATCTGGGCCATGAACCCGAAAAACGACAGCCTTGACAACTTTGCAGCTTATGTACGGAGGTATGCAAGTACCTACCTGGAACCTACTGCTACAGAGATAAAGTTCCATTTTCCTGAAAACATACCCAATCTGCCCATGTCGGCAGAATTGCGCCGCAACTTGTTTCTGACAATCAAAGAGGCCTTGCACAATGTAGTCAAGCATGCTATAGCAGAAAATGTATCGATCACTTTGCAGATGGATAAAAAACGACTGATCATATCCCTGGTGGACGATGGAGCGGGTTTTTCGGAAGCGTTGCTCGCAGGATCCGGTAATGGCCTGATTAATATGCGTCGCAGAATAGAAGAATGCGGAGGTACGTTCAGTATTGTCTCAGGAAAGGGGAAAGGAACGGAAATCTCCTTCTCTGTTGATCTCTGAGAATAATCAAATCACACGAAAGGGTGATTTATTCTGCAATTTGATGATGTACTTTTGTGAACATTAAACCAGATACCCCATGCCTGAACCTATCAATATCATCATCGTAGAAGACGACGAAGCCGTTCGCGAAGGACTTCGGATGCTTATCAATGGTTCAGATGGTTATCATTGCCAGGCGGCATGCCCATCGGCTGAAGAAGCTCTGAAGGTTATTCCTGAATACCGGCCAGGGGTGGTGCTGATGGACATCAATCTCCCGGGCATGAATGGCATAGAGTGCGTTATTTGTATAAAAAATGCCTGGCCTGAAATTCAGGTGATGATGCTGACAGTTTTCGACAATACCGACGAAATTTTTAAATCGCTGACGGCTGGCGCTACCGGATATATGCTCAAAAAAACGCCTCCTGCCAAACTGCTGGAAGCCATCAGCGAACTGGTAAACGGAGGCTCGCCCATGAGCGGGGAAATTGCCCGTAAAGTTGTTCAAACCTTTGCCCGGCCTGCCAAACATCCTTTACCAGACTCGAACCTTACGGCCAGGGAAGAGGAAATTCTGTCCTACCTTTCAAAGGGTTTCCTTTACAAGGAAATCGCCTCAGAACTTTTTATCAGTATTGAAACTGTACGCACGCATATCCGCAAAATTTATCAGAAACTCCAGGTTCGTACCCGGACTGAGGCACTGCTCAGGTGCATGAAAGGTTAAGTTCAAAGTTCAAAGTCAAAAGTAAAAAGTCTAAAGTAAAAAATACTGCTTCAGTTGTCTGTTGGTCCACATCTTATCCCGCCTGCATTCCATTGCGGCGGGCAGGCTTCTGATGCGGACTTCCACAACTGCTATTTCCTATGTCTGTAATCTGACCCTGTTGATTTTTTGCTTTTTTCAACATGGGGTTCCGGATGCTCATACTTCTTCCTGTATCCTGATTATTAAATATCACACAAACGTGTGATTGACATATGCATTTATCTTTCTGAATTTTGATCTGGTTTTCACCGGCAAGTTTTATCTGTTAAAAGTTTATTGTCAATAAATGGTTCATACAATCATCAATCAAATCTATCCCATATTCTTTAAAAGAAAAAAAAATGGAAAACCTGACGAGAAACATTCAGCACCTGACAGGTATCACTCTGCTGGTCCTGTTGCTGTTCAGCTGCAATTCAAATCCGACCGATGTAACCGGCCAGATTAAGGATGCCAATAATGAACTTATGGCAGCCTTCACACAGGGAGATACCGTGGCTTTAGCTGCATTTTACACTGTGGATGCTAAAATATTTCCTGCAAACAACCAGATATTCGACGGGCAGGCCGCCATTGTCAAATTCTGGACAACGACCATGCAAATGGGTATTAAGAAAGTACTTTTCGAAACCGTAACTGCAAAAAAATTCGGGAAACTGGCGATAGAGGAAGGCAATTACAGCTTGTTTGTACAGGGTGACCAACTGGTTGACCAGGGTAAATACATTGTAACCTGGAAACAGGAAGGCGGGAAATGGATAATATTCCGCGACATCTGGAACAACAGTACTCCTGCACCTGTAAAAAGAGCATCGGCCGGCGATTCGGTTCTGATCGTTCTTAATTATGTAAAACCCAATAAAGTTGAACAGTTCGAAGATTTTAACCTGAATATCCTCTCGCCTGCCGGAGCAGAAACCAATCCACAAGCAAAAGAAGCTGTAAGGATGCAGAAGTCCGTCAGCAAAAATGCCGATGGAACCTATACTTATGTTTACCTGATGGATCCTTTCAGGGGAAATTTAAACTATGACATTGAATATTCATTAAATGCCAAATTCGGGAAAGAGAAAGCCGGTGAGTATATGAAAATGTATGTTGATTGCCTGAAAGGAGGTACTTCGCAGGTTTTACTATTGACAGAATTATACTGGTAATAACCTTTAAAAACACCGTTGGCCTGCATCTTACCTTCTGATGCGGACTTCCACAACCAAAATTGAAGTAAAAAGTAAAAAGTCTAAAGTCTAAAGTAAAAAGAACACACAGTTGGTGCGCAT
>JAAXUD010000536.1 GCA_013336205.1 Lentimicrobium sp.
AGTACGATTTCTGCCGCTTTAAGAATTTTGTAGTTTTCCGCTTCCGCAAACACAACTCTTTTCGGATCTTTCATTGCACGGGCTTTAATCTGGCGTATAAGCGGGTTGCTCAGGCCAAGCCGTTTACTAAGTTCATCGCGATAAGCATCCCAGTCCAGGATTGGCTTTCGGGCCACACCTGTTTCCATTGCGGCTTTGGCAACAGCGGGTGCTATATGGGTTATCAACCTTGGATCGCTGGGCTTGGGGATAATGTATTCCCTGCCAAATTTAAGATTTGTCACCTGGTAAGCAATGTTTACTTCTTCAGGAACAGGTTGTTTGGCAAGATCGGCCAGGGCGTATGCTGCTGCAAGCTTCATTTCCTCATTGATCGCTGTCGCCCTTACATCAAGTGCACCCCGGAAAATATAGGGAAACCCGAGCACATTATTTACCTGGTTTGGGAAATCGGAACGACCTGTTCCCATTATCAGGTCATCGCGGGTTGCCACAGCCAGATCGTAGGCAATTTCCGGAACCGGATTGGCCAGGGCAAATACAATGGGATTGCTATTCATGCTAAGTAACATCTCCTGCGATACTACCCCGGCTACTGACAATCCAAGGAGCATATCGGCACCCTTCATTGCTTCTTCAAGTGTATTGATGTTCCGTTCAGTCGCGAATTTTTGTTTTACCGGATTAAGGTCTTTTCTGTTTTTATTTAAAACACCTTTAGAATCAACCATCACAAGGTTCTCCGGTTTAACACCCAACGAAAGGTATAATCGGGAGCAGGAAACTGCTGCGGCTCCAGCTCCATTGACAACTACTTTTATCTCTGCAATCTTTTTTCCATTGATGAGTAAAGCGTTTAGTAAACCCGCTGAAGTGATGATTGCAGTTCCATGCTGGTCGTCGTGCATAACTGGGATATCCAGCGCTTCTTTCAGTCGCTCCTCAATTTCGAAACACTCCGGGGCTTTGATGTCTTCAAGATTTATACCGCCAAAGGTCGGGGCAATGGCCTTGACTGTATTTATCATCCCTTCAATGGTTTTATCGTTTACTTCGATGTCAAACACATCTATATCGGCAAATATTTTAAACAATAAACCCTTTCCTTCCATTACCGGTTTGCCTGCCTCAGGACCAATATCACCCAGACCAAGCACTGCTGTTCCATTGGATATTACCGCCACAAGGTTGCCCTTAGCAGTATACTTGTATACATCTTCCGGATTGGCTTTTATTTCCAGACATGGCTCTGCTACGCCCGGGCTATAGGCAAGTGATAAATCGTACTGAGATTGGTGAGGCTTGGTGGGGATTACCTCAATCTTGCCAGGTCTGCCTTCCGAATGGTAAGCAAGGGCATTCTTTTTACTCAATGGGACTTTCATAGATTGCGCATTTTGTGGTGATTGGTGGTATAGGTGATATCAAAATTCACTTTGAACAAATATATGAAACCAGCAATGAAAAACCAAAAATGAATCGTTAAATCAGTATACATCCTGTAATTTCATTAATTCCGGTTATTTCGATATATTTAAAGAAGAGAACCAGGCCTGAATTTTAATGTGTAGTTTCCGGTTTTAAGAACAAAAACCTGTGAAGTAAAACTATTATCCCTATTTTTGTCGGTTAACAGGAACAATACCTGCCTATGTACGCATTTATTGAAGGAAAGATAAGCGAAATTAATCCAGCGGCGGTCGTTATCGATTGTCATGGAATAGGTTACGATATTTCCATTTCTGTTAATACCTATTCACAGATAAAGGATAAGGAAAGCTGTCGTTTGCTCACACACCTGGCAGTGCGCGAAGATGCCATGGTTTTATTTGGTTTTGCCCAGGAAAAAGAAAGGCTGCTGTTCAGAAATCTTATATCCGTTTCGGGTGTCGGGGCAGGTACAGCGCGTCTTATACTTTCATCACTAAGCCCTGATGAAGTAATTCAGGCAATCGCAGGCGGCAATGTCCCATTGCTTCAGCGGGTTAAAGGTATAGGTGGAAAAACAGCCCAACGAATCATCATTGATCTGAAGGATAAAATTGGCAAAGACCAGGGAATCAGGGAAATTTTGGGAAGTCCGCACAATACAAGAAAAGAAGAGGCGTTATCTGCTTTATCTATGCTTGGTTTCAACAAGGCACTTGCAGAGAAAACAATTGACAAAATTCAGAAAGACGAGGGGACATCCTTAACAGTGGAACAATTGATTAAGAGTGCTTTAAAAATATTATAAAACAAACACATTGAGAAGTAAGCAGTATGGTAGTATCTGATTCAGAAACCATACATTTTTGTTTTACTGCATCAATTCAACTGATTGATTAAATTTAACAAAACACTGAAGTTCCTTGGAGCGCATTGTAAAATATTCATTAAGGCTTTTTGTACTGGTTTTTATTGTTTCCATTGCCTGGGGGATTCCGGCCACACCCGGACTTCAGTATAATGCAGAATACAAAGAAAGCACCGTCAATCCTCCAGACACTACGTTTCCTGGTGGTGAACTCCCCTATCCCATCCCGGAAGCTGAACCAGGCTCAACAACTGTTCCTACTGATAAAAACAAACTTTTCCTGGGAAATCAATCCAATTTCTCTGAAGACTTTATATACGATCCCGAAACACAAACCTATACTTATGTTAAAAAAGTAGGTGACCTGAGGCTTACCGCTCCTACTGAGTATAGTTTTGACGAATATAAGCAACTTGACATGGATCGTTCGTTACAGAATTACTGGCGTGAACGGGCCGTATCATCAGGTTCGGCCAGCCGTACCGGAATTATTCCTCAGATTCATATCGGGGGTGAAGTATTCGATCAGATATTTGGCGGTAATACAATTGACATACGTCCCCAGGGAAGTGCCGAGGTGACCTTTGGCGTGCTCTCGAACCGCCGCGATGACCCTGCACTTGATGTCAGGCAGCGCCGAACCACAAATTTCGATTTCCAGCAACGCATTCAAATGAGTGTAATGGCTAAAATCGGTGATAAAATCGAGTTTAACACCAACTATAACACTGAAGCTACTTTCGATTTCGAACAAAAG
>JAAXUD010000537.1 GCA_013336205.1 Lentimicrobium sp.
TATAGGGTATGCCAATTACCAGGAAAAATACAAGATGGATGAGGATGTGAGTGCCCGTGCCGAAGACGATGAATATATCTACAAATACGGAGGGCTGGATTTTAAAATCGGTTTTGTAATTTCTATAGGGAAATAAAGCGGTTCGTCGGATTTATTCTTAAGGTGTACAGCAGGAAGCCACAATACTGGAAATTGTTTCCATGAGTGGCTTTTTTGTTGTTCCATCATACTTTTTAAAAGGCCAGGAGACAATATTTTAAGAAAAAGGATAGAAGATAAAAGGGAAGAGATAAAAGGGTAAAATTCCGGTAACAATCCTGACCAGCAACCAGCAACCAGCAACCAACAACCGGCAACCAGCAACCAGTAACCATTACCCAGCAACCAGCAACCAGCAACCAGTAACCAGTACCCAGCAACCAGCAACCAGCAACCAGTAACCAGCAACCAGTAACCAGCAACCAATCTCCAAAAATCAATAACATTTTTTATGTCATTAAATCCTCAAGTCTTTCAATCTGAAACTGATTGCCCGGATTCTTAGGCAAACAGGCAGGCTTTTGCCGGATGGCCTGTTCTCCATTTTCTTTTTTCCTATATTTGCCTGATATGATTATTACCTCAACCTTTATCAGGATACAGAAGTGGCGTGTGAAAAACATCAGTCACCGAAATTTTGTATTGATTCTGAGCCTGATCGTTGGTTTTATCAGTGGCTTATCGGCGGTGGTACTCAAAAACACGGTTTATTACACCCATTTCCTGCTTACCCGTGGATTTGTCAGTGATGACGGAAATTATCTTTACCTGGCCTATCCATTGCTTGGAATGGGCATCACCGTGCTTTTTGTCAGGTATGTGGTTAAGGACAATATTTCCCATGGGGTGAGTAAGATTCTTTATGCCATCTCAAAAAACAACAGCCACATTAAGGTACACAATAACTATTCATCACTGGTAGCCAGTACTATTACGGTTGGATTTGGGGGTTCGGTGGGGCTTGAGGCACCCATTGTACTCACAGGTGCATCTATTGGCTCGAACCTGGCCAGGGTAATGCGCATGGATTACCGCACCATCACCCTGATGATTGGTTGTGGCGCTGCCGGCGCGATTGCCGGAATTTTTAAAGCCCCGATTGCCGCTGTAATCTTCGCACTGGAAGTGTTGATGCTTGATCTTACCATGGGGTCGCTGATTCCGCTGCTGATAGCCGCGGTAACCGGAGCAACGGTCTCTTCCTTTCTGATGGGAGAGGCAGCCCTTTTTTCCTTCTCAGTTACCGATCCTTTTAACCTGCGTAATATTCCCTTCTATATTCTGCTGGGAATTGTTACCGGACTGATTTCCCTTTATTTTACCAGGGCAAATATGTATATTGAAGGATTGTTTGGCAAGATAAACAGTCCTTTGCGTAAACTGCTTATCGGGGGGTCTTTGCTGAGTTTGCTTATTTTCCTTTTCCCGCCGCTTTATGGCGAAGGATATGAAGTGTTGACCGACATTCTGAACGGCAGGGGTGATGCCATCCTGAACAATAGTTTGTTTTATAGTTTAAGGGAATCCCATTGGTTATTTATTGCATTTCTGGTGCTTGTGTTGTTCTTTAAAGTATTGGCAATGACTTTTACCACTGCTGGTGGAGGCGTAGGTGGAATTTTTGCACCTTCGCTCTTTATGGGTGGCGTTACCGGTTTTTTTACCGCCCGTTTTATCAATTATTTTGATTTTGTAAAACTTCCTGAAATCAACTTCGCCCTTGCCGGGATGGCTGGCGTAATGGCGGCTGTGATGCATGCACCGCTGACTGCCATATTCCTTATCGCGGAAATTACCGGTGGTTATGAGTTTTTTATTCCTCTGATGATAACTTCAACCATTGCCTACCTGACTATTAATCTTTACGAACCGCACAGTATCTACACCAAAAGGCTGGCTATCCGCGGTGAATTGATTACCCATGATAAAGACAAGGCCGCCCTGTCACGTTTGCATATCAACCGGCTGATTGAGAATAATTTTCTCCCCATAGGCCCCGATGCTACCCTTGGTGAGTTGGTTAGAGTAATTGCCAGGTCGGAGCGCAATGTGTTTCCGGTCATTGATGCGGATAACAATTTTCTGGGTGTGGTGTTTATTAATGAAATCCGGAACATCATGTTTAACCATGAGTTGTATGAAACCACTTACGTGAGAAACCTGATGTTTATGCCGGAGCCCCTGGTGAGTGTTGATGAAACCATGGAAGACGTCGCTCATAAATTCGGTGAATGCGCCCATTATAACCTGCCGGTGCTCGATAAGGGTAAATATGTAGGTTTTGTTTCCCGGGCAAATGTCTTTTCGGCCTACCGTAACCTTGTCAGGGAATCATCACAGGATTAATGAATCAAAACTACTTTCGTTAATATATTGAAAGATAAATGGTTGAACTTAACACAATGAATAAACATCCATACAGTAATCTGATACCATTTATCGTCACGCTAATGGTTTATCAGTTATTTCTGGCAATAATGCTTGTGTTTTACGGTTACGAGGGCAGTTTCCTGCTCTTGAACGCGGAACACCGTGAATGGCTTGATACCCCGATGTTTCTGCTTACCCACCTGGGCGATGCGCTTATACTGACTTCACTGCTTGGTCTTCTCTTTATCAGAAAACAACCTGCCCTGGTGATTTTGTTGATATTCGTCGTAATTGTTACCGGTTTAGCAGGTCAGTTGCTTAAAAATACCCTGTTCGACTCGTGGGACAGACCCCTGGGAGCAATTGGTGAAGGGGGAGAAGTGCATACTGTTTTTGGGTATAGGCTTTTTCAGAATTCCTTTCCGTCAGGGCACAGCATTACCGTTGCCGCTGCTATTACCAGCCTAGCCATGATTTTAAAACCCGGCAGATTCACCATGGTATTACTCGCCTTGATTACCGCAATTATTTCCTATACCCGGATTTATGTAGGCGCTCATTTTGCCGGTGATGTGCTGGCAGGCACAATTCTGGGTGTTGCTGGTGCCCTGTTTCTGACCGTTTGGCTCTATCCTCTTATCA
>JAAXUD010000095.1 GCA_013336205.1 Lentimicrobium sp.
TTTTACCTCACCAAGGATAATTAACGCAGCTACATAAGCAGAATCAGAATAATAGAAGTCACGGAAATAATAGTGACCGGCAAGTTCTCCCCCGAACAACCCATCAATCTCGCGGAGTTTTAGCGCTGCATAAGCACGGCCAACTCTCCACATATGCATTTTAAATCCTTTGCTTTCAACGTATTCGGTAACTGACTTTGAAGTGCGGATGTCCTGTATGGCATTGCCAGTTAATCCTTTTCCGGCGTAATAACCTGCAAGCACAGCAATCATCATATCGGGCTGAATAAATTGCCCTTTTTCGTCAACAAACATTACCCTGTCCGCATCGCCATCGAAAATAAGCCCGATATCACATTTTTTTTCCAGTACTAGCTTTTTCAGGTCGGCAACATTCTCTTCTTCAAGCGGGTTTGGCTCATGGTTAGGGAAAGTTCCATCCGGTGTGTCGAAAAGGTAAAAATGCTCATTGCCAAATAATTCCTTTACCAGTAGAGATCCCATGCCATTTGAACAGTCAATGGCAATTTTCATCCCATTGAAATTCGTTTGATATTGTGATAAGAACTTAAGATAATCTTCACGGAAATTAAAATTTGAATAGGTTCCCGGGATGGCGGCAGGTTTTATTTCATAGGTTTCGGCCATCTCAAGCAATTCCGAAAGACCTGAGTCGAACCCCACCGGCAAGGCTTCTTCCCGGGATATTTTAAGTCCGTTGTAGTTTGCCGGATTGTGCGATGCTGTGATCATTACTGAGCCTTTGTAGTTGTACTTTGCTGTTGCCCAGTATATCATGGGTGTGGTACATTCGCCGGCTACCTGAACATCAGCCCCGGCATCGGTAATGCCTTTACACAAATATTCAAGAATTTCGGGAGATGAAATCCTGACATCGTATCCAACCAGCACCGTTTCAGCATTCAACAGCTGAGGTAGAAAGAAGCCGATTTTATAAACATCGCTGCCACTAAAATCCTGATTATAAATTCCTCTAATATCGTATGCTTTGAAAGCTTTTCTCATCGTAATAATATCAAACTTTTTACTTTGGCTGGCAGTTGAAAGAGTTTTCCCGTTCTGGGTAAGATTTTCGAGAACTGCATTCTGAAACTTCTATTTGTAAATATTCTTCCTGTTCAGCGCTTGCTGATATTTCCAGGCATTCAGGTTGTGCTGTTCAAGAGACCGGGCAAAGTTGTGATATCCGGAGAAATCTTCCCTGGCGCAGAAAAACATGTAATCATGAGGTTCTCTGTTGAGCACAGCATCAATTGATGATATAGACGGTAAACAAATGGGGCCGGGCGGTAGTCCACGGTATTTGTAAGTATTGTATGGTGATTCAATTTGTTTGTGAATGTTCAGTACCCGTCTCATCTCGAAATCGCCGTGTGCAAATACCAGGGTTGGGTCTGCCTCGAGAAGCCAACCTTTTGTTAAACGATTTAAGTAAACGCCGGCAACCCTTGGCTTTTCATCATTCTTGTTTGTCTCTTTTTCAACTATCGAGGCCAATGTAATAACTTCATGCCTGTTAAGATTAAGAATCCTGAGCTTTTGAGTGCGATCATTATTCCAGAATTTATCAGACTCTGTTTTCATCCGGTCTATAAATGAATGTGCATCTGTATTCCAATAGAACTCGTATGTATCCGGGATTATAATAGTGAACAGGCTGGTTCTGGTAACGCCAAGTGAGTCGAGGTAAGCACTGTCATTCAGTAGTCTGAAAAGTGAAAGAGAATCGGCCTCTATTTGTTTGCTGATGCGCCCTGCGAGTTGTTCCGGGGTTCTGATATTATTGAATATTACCTTTACCGGTTCCTGGCGGCCTCCCCTGAGCATATTTACAAGTTCAAGGTTACCCATTTCACTGTTAAGCTTATATCGTCCGGGTTTAACCAGTTGATCGTACTTCTTGATCCTGGCTACCATTTCAAAACTCCTGCGTTCAATTATCAATCCATGGGTATATAATTGTTTTTTTACACTATCAAAATTACTTCCGGTTGGAATAGTAAAATAAGCTGTTTCACTTTCTCCGGTATATACATTAGGCTGGTAAACAGCATTGTAAATATACCATCCACCGGCCAGGATTATAATGATACCGGTAGCCATAACAAGCAGAATCGCACGCCCTGGCCGTTTTCGTGATGATCTGCCGGAGTACCTGGGGTGGTAATATTCGCTCATAGTGCTATTTTTTTAATGGTTGATCAATTGCAATAAAAGGGCATCCTTCCATTTATTCCCGGTTCTGGTCCAGTCTCTGCATGTTCCGCTGAGCGTGAATCCGGCTTTGGTAAATAGTTGAACACTAACTTTATTATCTGGTGCAATATGACAATAAAGCTGGTGTAAATTTAACGTATTGAAACTGTATCTGCAAAGCATTGTCAATGCTTCTGAAGCGTATCCTTTGCTGCGCTCCTGGTTGTCAATCAGAATTCCTATTCCTGCCCTGCCGTGCAGGGGATCGAAATCAAAAAGATCAATTGCTCCGACAGGCTTATCAGCCTTGCTGTTGTCAGTTATAATTAGTCTTAATTGTTTTGCGGCAAATATATCATGATGACTATTAAGAATATACTGTTCAATGTCATACCTGGAATAGGGCGCTGCTGTATTGCTGACATGCCATACCGTCGGGTCATTTTCCCAGGCATAAATGAGATCAATATCTGCTGGCTCAGGTGCTCTCAGGCTGATGTTTGTGCCTTTCATTGGGAAATGGTATAACTGACTTATTTATTATCCTTGTTTGAGTAAAAGGTAATACAATCTTTGCGAAGCTAAATTTCAAGTTTGATATCACCCTTGAAAACGAGCTTTACCGGGCCTTCAAGTATAATACTCCTGAAAAAATCTGATTCCGGTTCCATCTTTACAAAAAGCCTGCCTCCCGGCGTTTCAATATTCCAGCTGGTTTTTCCTGTTGTTAACGCGGCGACAATTGCACAGGCAGTCACACCGGTGCCGCACGAAAGCGTTTCATCTTCAACGCCGCGCTCATAAGTCCTGACTTTTAATAAATCGTTGTCAATGCAGAGCCAATCAACATTTATCCCGTTTTGCTTAAATTCATCTGAATACCTTATACTTCTGCCTTCTTCCGGCACATTAATTTTGTTAACATCACCAACAATATTTACAAAATGTGGGGTGCCTGTGTTAATCCTTGTCTGGTCTCCGTATTCAGCCGGAATTTCCACATCGCGCATGCTTATTGCAACTATCCAGTTGTTTTCTGATATAGCCTTAATTTCAGCAGAATGAGGGCCATCTCCTGTCAGAAAAACCGCCTGATTGCCAGTAATTCCGATCATTGAAGCAAAAGCCACCGCACATCGGGCTCCATTACCGCACATGTCGGCATGACTTCCATCGGCATTGTAATAAATCATCTCAAAATCATAGCCATCTTTTGGTGCTACGATTATCAATCCATCGGCTCCAATACCAAAGTGTCTGTGGCAAAGAAAGGCAATGCTACCAGCGGATGGAAACGTTTTTAATTGCCTGCTGTCCAGCATTATAAAGTCATTACCGGTGCCGTGGAATTTGTAAAAAGGTGTCATTATTTCAAGATTTTGACAAATTGTCATATCATTGACAAGGTTACAAAGTTACAAAACTAAAACGTAAAATTATATTCCGATAATTAAGTTACTGTAAAGTCTTTTTAAGCATTCGTCTGTTTATAGTTGAAGGTTGAAAATTTGTAAAGTTTATCGGATACTATTTTGATTAAGTCGCTGACAGTTAATTAATACTGCATTCAAAGCCATGTTGTTTATATTGTTTCCAAGTGGTTAATCTTCTGCTAACCAACAATTAATGTCAGAGAATCAGATTAAAATTGGTTAACAATTTTTAACACCGGCCTATGTAACAATGGTATTTAAATTGCGTTTAATCAAACACACGGATAAAGTTTAACCTCTTTACAAACTTACTTATTGGTTTAATTAACCTTTTGTTTTCTAAAATAACTGACGAATTATGAAACGGATTGCAGGAAGTTTACTGATAGCCATAGCTGGCGGTATTATTGCACTAGGCGCTTATAGCCTGATCAGTAAAAAGGAAGTGAAATATTCAAACTATTCAACACAAAACACTCCGGCTTACCTTGCCGGCATGCCCGGTACATCCGGGCCGATGGTATTACCTGATTTTACTGTTGCAGCCAACAATACAATACATGCAGTAGTGCATATTAAGACTGAATATGAACGAAAAAGCAGTGTGTATGACTACTTTTTTGACTTCCGGGAATTTTTTGGTGAAAGAGGGCCTCAGGGAGCACCTGCTCCGTTGGAAGCTTCTGGTTCAGGTGTTATAATCAGTACCGATGGTTATATTGTTACCAATAATCATGTTGTGACTGAATCCAATAAAATTGAAGTTACCCTAAACGATAAGCGCACTTATACAGCCAGTATTGTTGGAACAGATCCATCAACTGACCTTGCCGTTATTAAAATTGATGCCAAAGATCTTCCTTATATTTTATATGGAAATTCTGATAATCTTCAGATTGGTGAATGGGTGCTGGCAGTCGGAAATCCCTTTAACCTCACTTCAACAGTAACGGCTGGTATTGTAAGCGCCAAAGCACGAAATATCAATATTCTTGGTTCCCCTGACGGATCAACGATTGAATCGTTCATTCAAACTGATGCTGCTGTTAACCGGGGTAACAGCGGTGGTGCGCTTGTAAACACCAGGGGTGAACTTGTCGGGATCAACGCGGCAATTGCTTCCGGAACCGGTTTTTATGCCGGATATTCTTTTGCTATTCCGGTTAATATTGTGAGGAAAGTGGCCAGTGATATCATTGAATTTGGAACTATTCAACGTGGTTTTCTTGGCGTAAGTATTCGCGAACTGGACAGTAAACTGGCTGATGAAGAAGGAATCTCAGATATCAGGGGAGTTTTTGTTGCTGATATTTCAGAAGGTGGAGCTGCGCAGGTTGCTGGCATTAAACCCGGAGACATTATTGTTAACATAGAAGGGATTGCAGTGAATTCTACCTCTGAGTTGCTTGAACTGATTGGGCAGCATCGCCCTGGCGATAAGGTTAATCTTGCAGTTAAAAGAGGAAATAAGGATATGGACTTCACTGTAACACTTAAGAACCGTGAAGGAAATGTCAGCCTGGTAAAACGTGAAGATGTCGACATACAATCAGTCCTTGGCGCCTCTTTAACACCAGTGCCTGAGAAAATATTGTCAGATCTTGAACTGGACTATGGCGTGCAGGTAAGTGTTTTAAGGGATGGTAAACTCAGGAATGCAGGAGTTCGTCAGGGCTTTATTATTACCGGGGTTGATGGAAAACCTGTAAAAAATATAGATGATCTGACCTCTACATTAGCCAACAAGAAAGGTGGAGTGCTTGTCGAAGGTATTTACCCGAACAGAACGCGCGCCTACTACGGCTTTGGAATGTAAATGCAACATTCTGAGATGCATATGACTACAGGGGAAGATGGTCACTCCATTTTCCCTTAATTTTGTATCTAAACAGCCTTGTTTTACGTATAATCATTACTGAACTTAAACTGTTTAGATTTGTTATTAATAAGCAGGGGAGGATTTTGTATACTTCCTTTGCTAAATACAACTAAGCTATGAGACAGCTAAAAATAACAAAATCGATAACCAACCGCGAAACTGCATCGCTTGATAAATATTTGCAGGATATTGGTAAGGAGGAATTAATTACTGCAGATGAAGAGGTGCTGCTTGCACAACGTATTCGTCAGGGCGACCAGTGGGCACTCGAGAAACTTTGCAAAGCCAATCTCCGCTTTGTAGTGTCAGTTGCCAAGCAATATCAGAATCAGGGACTCAGTTTGCCTGACCTTATCAATGAAGGTAATCTGGGGCTAATTAAAGCTGCACAACGTTTTGATGAAACCCGTGGTTTTAAATTTATCTCATACGCCGTATGGTGGATCAGGCAGAGTATACTTCAGGCACTGGCTGAGCAGTCACGTATTGTTCGCCTGCCATTGAATCAGGTCGGTTCTCTTAATAAAATAAAGAAAGAATCATCGCGTCTTGAACAGAAATTTGAACGGCCTCCTTCTTCTGATGAAATTGCTGAAGCATTGGAGATTCCTGAGTATAAGATTGATGCCGCACTCAAAATATCGACCAGGTATATTTCAATGGACGCTCCTCTTTCGGAAGATGAGGACATGAAATTTATTGACATCTTCATTGATGAGGATACACCTGTAACTGATGCCGGCCTGATGAGGGAGTCACTTGCACGTGAAATTCAGCGATCATTGGCTACACTGACCGAAAAAGAGCGCGATGTAGTAAATCTTTATTACGGTATAGGGATGAATCACGGTCTGACACTGGAAGAAATAGGCGCAAAGTTTGACCTGACACGCGAAAGAGTCAGACAAATAAAAGAAAAGGCTATAAGACGGTTAAAACATACATCAAGGAGTAAATTGCTGAAATCATACCTTGGTCAGTAAGTGTTTGATAAACAGATGAATAATTGCTTTCTGGTTTTTTTACCGGAAAGCAATTTTTTTTAGGAGTTATTGATAATCCTGCATTACAATGAGTTGTAAATATTAAGTTTTTTTTACGCTTATTTGAATTACTTTTTCCTGTTTTTCATATTAAGTTTTATTGTTATCTTAGTGTGGCCACTTATGGATTATAGGGCAGATCATATTCCAACAGCGATGGGGACTTCAGAAAAGTTAATAAAAATTCTGATAGCAGAGGATAATGTGTTGAATCAGAAGATTATAGAAATTCTGATTAAGCGCATGGGTTGGAGTTATAAAATGGTTGCAGATGGAATTGAGGCAGTAGAAGAGTGCCTGAATGGAGACTATGATGTAATACTTATGGATATAGATATGCCTCAGATGAACGGATGGGATGCAACAATTGAAATAAGACGTAAAAAAAATAACATTCCCATCATTGCCCTTACCGCATATTCTGAAGAATCCTTCAGAAAGAAAAGTTTTGAAGCCGGAATGAACTATTTCTTATCGAAGCCATACAACAAAGAAGAAATCTACGACACTATCCGAAAATGTGTTTTAGCAGAATAATTTTTACCCACTTTCCTACACTGGTCAGCAAATAATCATTTGTTATTATTTTTTTATAAAAAGATAGGTTCTTTTTGGACAGAGGTTCGTATTTTTGCCAACATGCTTTTTTGTTTCTAATCTGACTTTTCTATTCAGGAAGTAGCTTAAAAAAGTAGCTTTACTGGTGTAACTAACGGTTTCGCTAATAGCGTTTCTGTAAAAGCATGGCCCGGGAAATTTAATTTTTGTTGTTAACCTGACAGGAACAACCTGAAGTGCGGGACTGGGATGTTATTTGCTGAAAACTACTCCGGAATCAACTAAACGATTATAAGGAACTA
Source organism: Lentimicrobium sp. (assembly GCA_013336205.1). Classification (GTDB taxonomy): domain Bacteria; phylum Bacteroidota; class Bacteroidia; order Bacteroidales; family Lentimicrobiaceae; genus Lentimicrobium. The sequence goes on from JAAXUD010000095.1 coordinate 7,433, forward strand.
AAAAAATATAACATGTCTTCAACAAAGTATGTATTTGTTACCGGAGGAGTAGCTTCTTCACTTGGAAAGGGAATAATATCAGCCTCTCTTGCCAAATTGCTGCAGGCCCGTGGATTTTCGGTTACTATTCAAAAACTGGATCCATATATTAATATTGACCCCGGAACACTAAACCCATACGAACATGGTGAATGTTTTGTAACAGAAGATGGTGCAGAAACAGACCTGGACCTGGGCCATTACGAGCGCTACCTGAATGTTCCGACTTCTCAGGCCAACAATGTAACTACCGGACGTATTTACCAGGAAGTAATTAACAAAGAACGGCGCGGTGATTACCTGGGTGAAACAGTGCAGGTTATTCCTCATATTACCGATGAAATTAAACGCCGCATAAAACTGCTGGGAAGCGATAATAAATTCGATTTTGTAATTACAGAAATCGGTGGAACCGTGGGCGATATTGAGTCATTGCCCTATATTGAGGCTGTTCGCCAGATGCGTTGGGAAATTGGAACAGATTGTCTGGTAATACACCTCACATTAGTACCTTATCTGGCCGCTGCTGGGGAATTAAAAACAAAACCAACCCAGCACTCGGTTAAAGCTTTACTGGAACAAGGGGTTCAGCCTGATATTATTGTTTGCCGGACTGAAAAACACCTGAATGAAAACCTTCGCAATAAAATAGCGCTTTTCTGCAATGTCAATCCTACTGCAGTTGTTGAGTCAATTGACGCCGATTCAATTTATGATGTTCCGCTGCTTATGCTTGAAGAACGGCTTGACCTGGAGGTACTCGAAAAAACAAGAATGCCTTTGGGAAATGTTCCTGAATTATCGA
>JAAXUD010000538.1 GCA_013336205.1 Lentimicrobium sp.
ATTGGTCCTCCAATAAGTATTATCAAAGAACAGAAGGTACACAAGCACGAAATTTTCATTCAGCGCTTGCTAATCAGAATAAAATATGTAGGTTTGAACATCTAAATATTACAAAACATGCTGAACTTATTTTTAAAACCATCTTTTTTTGCGGTTGCATTCTTATTTTCACTTACAGTAATCTCACAGGATAGTCTTTATATCAAAGGAAGTCTCAAAGGAGAAAACAACAGCAATCTGCCATTGGCATTATCTGACATTACGATAAATCCTCCTGTGGTTGTAAGCAGGTCAACAGGTCCGGATGGCTCTTTCAGTTTTAAAGTTCCTGTATCCAAACTGGCCATTTATAAACTATACAGTACTTCCGATAATTTTATTATGTTGTTGGTAACAGGTCAAAGCATTGAGCTTCAGTTAAATTCTGAAAAATTTAGCTTTAATCCTGCCATAATCGGTTCTGAAGATACCCGGTTTTTATATGAAATTGCCAGGCGGTCTTCGTTGTATGATAAGCAGTTAGACAGTCTGAACAAAGCTTTTGGTGAAGCCAGGGGAAATCCTGAACTTCTTGAAAATCTTCCCATAATTCAGGCTTCTTATGAACAGACAGTTCAAAAACAAAAGCTGGCCATCAGAGAAGCGCTGGTGTCTGATCCGGGTTCACCGGCTGCACTGTTTTTTATCGATAAACTTGATACTGATGGTGATCTGGATGTCTATATAAAAGTATCTGATGCGCTTTTTGCCAGGTTTCCGGAGTATAAAATGGTTGCAGATCTGAAATCAAGAGTAGACCTTGAGAAGAAACTTCAACCCGGCAACCAGGCGCCGGAGATCTCATTACCGGATAAAGATGGTAAGATTGTGCTTTTATCTTCATTGAGAGGGAAGGTGGTACTGATTGATTTCTGGGCTTCCTGGTGTGGGCCCTGCCGCCGTGATAATCCGGAAGTAGTAAGAATGTATAATCGTTTTAAGGAGAAAGGATTTGATATTTTCGGCGTTTCCCTTGACCGGGATGCTGCCGCCTGGCTTGGTGCAATTGAAAAAGACGGGCTGGTCTGGACTCAGGTCAGTGATTTGAAATACTGGCAAAGTGAAGGGGCAAAAGCATACGGTGTTTCATCCATTCCGCATACTGTACTTATTGATCGTGATGGGAAAATTATTGCACGGAAATTAAGAGGGAAGGTATTGGAGTCAAAACTGGAAGAGATATTCGGGACAAACTAATTGCGGATTTTCTGAATTAGATACTCAACTATCAATTTGAGAGACTCAGTGCTTATAGCCGCAGATTTCTTTATTGCTTCGAAGTCGTGTACCTGAATTTCGGGATCCGCTTTCAGATAGTTCACACCGGTCATCACATCACTGATTACACCTGTTCGTGCCTGGATAAGTCCGATAGATTCAACGATCAGATCAATGTTGTCAATGGATGTCTGTGAAGGATTGTAATAGTGAACCCCGGAAAATATCCCTGAAATATTCGTTAGAAAATGTGATTCAGCTTCATCAGGGAACATCCTTGCAAGTGCCTGTTCAACTGTATCGTCACCAAAATAAAAACCCCTTTGATCTTCATCCTTCATCCTTTGCAGGATTTCAGAAATATAGTTTCCCGGATATGAGCCCGGCGGAGTTAAATAAGACTCAGTTTCACCTGTTGTTCTAAGTAGTGAGAATCCGAAAATCAGGGGTTCATAGGGTTTCATTCCTTCAAAAGCTGGCAAAGCCAAGCGCATAACCATAAATTTCAGATAGAAATCAGGTTGAGAGTCCCCTCCTAAAATACTCCGGATCTTTTCTTTGTCGATAAACTCATTTCCTGATTTATGGGCTTCAATTACCTTTATATCAGTTTTTGTAAGTTCCGGATATGGAATTTCAGTTATATCGACAATTCCCCTGTCGATAAAATCAAGTTTTCTGTGAAGCGATAAACCCGGGATTTCAACTATGGGATAATTGAGGTTTTTCCAGCAATGGCCCCGGAAATCACAAGGATAAGGCTGATAACAGCGACTACCAGCACTAATCGCCGGAGATTTTTTTAATTCCAGCGCTTCCTTTGAAGCAACAATCTGTTCAATAACCCAGTCCTGCTTTTTAACGACTTCCCGCGTAACGTCTATTGTCTGAAAATACTGATTTATATCCAGCTGTGATTTAAAACTATAAGCGGCATTCAGGTAGATGATGCTTATAGTTTCCAGATGTAATCCGCTTCCCGCAATCACATGGCACTGCAGAGCCGCATCCTGCAGCTAGGTTTCCGAAACTGAAAGAGAACTTTTAACTTCATAAGCATGCCAGCCGGTTTCTGACCTGACCAGAATATCCAGAAAAATTATTACCTGGTTGTAACTAAAGGCAGCTTCATAAAGAACTTCAGCTCCGCTTTCAATGAGCTCAGCCGTCATTTTAACTGATTTCTCTGAATGAGCAGGGTGGGATGGAGCGCAATTAATGCCTCCCGGGAACAACTGCTGAGCGATCTGTCCTACCGAATGACCACGGCTGAATTTTGCCAGTTGTTCCGGCGAAAGTCTGTCGCGTAGGAAAGGCCTGTGCTTATTGAGGTACAGTGACTTAAGACACTGTACCCCTCTGATGAACGTAGATTTTGAAAGAATGTTTTTTTCTAAAGCCAAGGCCGCTATTTCTTCTCGATTGAAAGCAGTTCAACTTCGAAAATCAAAACAGAACCTCCCGGAATAGGTCCGGCTCCTTTGTCGCCATATCCCAGTGCTGATGGAATGTAGAACATATATTTAGCACCTGGTTTCATTAGTTGAACACCTTCGGTCCAGCCGGGAATCACACCATTTAAAGGGAATTTTATAGGCTCACCTCTTTCAACGGATGAATCAAACACGGTACCGTCGGTTAGTGTTCCTGTATAGTGAACTTCAACAACATCTTCCGGTTTGGGGTTCTCGCCTTCTCCTTCTTTTATTACTTTATACTGTAGGCCGCTGGGTAAGGCAACAACGCCTTCCTTTGTTTTATTATCAGCCAGGAAAGCATCCCCTGCTG
>JAAXUD010000539.1 GCA_013336205.1 Lentimicrobium sp.
GATTATCTCGAATCAAAGTACAGACGCCCAATTTGGGCGTCTCTCCGAATCATCCGAATCATCCGAATCATCCGAATCATCCGAATCATCCGAATCATCCGAATCATCCGAATCATCCGAATCATCGGAATCATCGGAATCATCCGAATCGCCAAAAAAATCCGGGGGCAATAACCCCCAATGGCATTCCGGCACAATTGGCGTAATCCTCAATCAATACAAACGAATCTGCACGATTAATGCCAGAAAAACAGATCCCGATTTCGGCTGGCAACCCCGGTTTCATGATCATATCATCAGAAATAATATGGAATTTGAACGCATTGCCAATTACATAAAAAATAATCCGGCAAATTGGAAGAAAGATAAATTCAAGGATCCGGACAAATAACGAATTTCCTTTTCCCAATACCACCACAATCCCGGAATTAAAATTTCATCGCCAAAATACGATCCGGCGCCATTCTAACGTTAAACATGTAGAGGCTTTTGCTGTTTATATTCTGAGACCTATCGCCTCAATGCCTGTTATGAAACTAATGCTGCGATTTATCCTTCTTGTGTTGATAACCCAGGTTTTCCCTTGCGCTGGGAAAGCCCAGTCTCATTCCCTGCTTCAGGATTTCTCAGGCTATCAGCAGGATGATCAGCTAATCCTGCGCTGGACCTTCAGGGGTGGAAGTTTGTGCGATGGAACCCGTATTGAACGGTCGGAGGATGGACTCCGCTTTTCGGAAGTTGGCGAAATTCCCGGAATCTGCGGAAGCCCGGACAATGCCATCACTTTTACCTTTACAGACAGTTTGCCACTGCCCAACGCCGTTAATCACTACCGGCTCGAACTGGGTAATTACGGATTTACTACAACATTGTCAGTGGAATATATTAAAACCAATGAAAGTGGTTTTGTGGTACACACAACTTCCGCCGGACAAACGGATATTCTGTTTCAGAATGCGCCGGGGCGCAAGGGTGTTGCCATAATCTACAGCATCGACGGAAGAAGACTTTTTGAATATGAAATTACCGGTCAGCGGCTTAGCCTGTCAAAAGGAATTTTTCCATCAGGTGTTTACCTTCTTATGCTGGCCTTCAATGACAATACTTCCTTATCGGGCAATTTTATTGTTCCCTAGTACCGGGAAAGTCCGGAAAGACTAAAATCTTTAAAATTATCACTGCACCAAACTGGTTTGTCAGCCAGGAAGATGCAGATGTGCTGTTTTTGGTTTCCCTTAGCCTACCTGATTTATCTGGAACCAATCCATGTAGCGTTATGCCAGATTGCTTCTAATGGGCCGTGTTTATGGTGCTTCATCCACCAGAAGCTAAAATACCCCTGCAAAACGGCCAGTACTATGCCAATAACCAAACTATAGGTAGCACCGGTGTATTGATATAAGCCTAAGCCAAAACCGTAGTAAATAAAAGAACCCATCACCGATTGAAGAATGTAGTTTGACAAACTCATTTGTCCAATGGGTTCTAAAACACTAAGTATCCGGCTGAAAACACTTGTCTGATAAAGCAATATAAAGCCTGAAACCAATAGTGTCATAAAGGCCATGTTTGACCATGAGGTTACCATCGTCAATATCGGTTGGGTGATAATTTCGTTGCTGATCCAGCCCTGAATGCCGCTTTTGGCAATAAACAGCGGAATGAAAAGAACGGAAGCAATAATCAGGGCTTTACGCCAAAACCTGCTGTTTGACTCCGATTTAGAGAAAAGGGCTTTTCTTCCTGCCAGCATCCCAAACATGAATAATGACAGCGTTTGAAAGACGCGTCCATTTTCCCAGGTCCATAATAAAACGGCTGTTTTACCATTGGTCAGATTACCTGCTATTGTTCTTGCCAATGAATCGCCGGTAATATATTCTCCCATTTTTCCAAAGTAGAACCAGGATCGTGGATCAGTAACTCTATACTCCGGATGCTGTATGGAAAAAATGAGATTAAACCACTCAAAAGGCTGAAGCATAAGGATAAGTGCTGTCCAGAATACAAGCTTGTTGTTAAGTTTGAGCACAGGAATCAGAAAAAATCCGATAATAGCGTATATGGTAAGGATGTCTCCCTGGTAAAAAGCGGAATTTATAAGTCCAAATAGCAGCAAAAGAACCATCCTCCAGGCAAATCTTCCCCTGAAGTCTTTGCCTTTTTTTTCCTGGTTATTTGATTGAATAAAGAATGTTAGCCCGAAAAGCAGGGCAAAGATGGCATAGGATTTTCCGGAAAACAGGAAAAACAGGCTTTCCCATATGCCTGTATCCAATTTGATCATCCAGGCGGGAAGGTTGGAAGGGGTGAAATAAAAATCAAAATGCTCTAGATTGTGCAATAGCATAATAGAAACAATCGCGAAGCCTCTCAGTGAGTCAACCACCCCGAGCCGGGAATTATTTATTGTCATGATATACTGTTGCCTTTTTTTTGTGAAGTGTTTTTTAAACAGGAATAATACGGAAGGAATATGCCGGATGGTTATGAGACCATAGTTTTCACACGGTAAAAATACAAATGTTTCCAGAAATTCAAATTCAGACAGAATCTAAAGGGATATGAAACAAAAAGTATTGTATTGCCGGATTTTACATGATCATTCTGCACAGAATCGTGGGGCTTTTATAGAAATCAGTGTCTTGTTCATTTTATCAAACTTAAATTCTTTCTACTTGTTCTGATGTAATGGTTTTTATTACATTTATTCCGGCATTCGGACAGCAGGCGTAAATTCAAAGGTGATTGGCTTAATTATCTGAACTTATCAGAAAGTCTGGTTTAATCAGAGTGTTCCGGGTCAGCTTATTTTCACATTAAACAAGATCTTATGTATAAAAACATTACGTCTTCCGGTAGATTGATCATGCTGCTTATCCTTTTTTTTAGTCTTCCTGCTTTTGTTGCAGCACAGGGAAAAGGTAGTCCCGGTAATTCAGGAGATACGACCTTCACTGGAATAAAATTTCGCAGTATCGGTCCGGCACTTATGTCGGGAAGGATTGCCGACATTGCAATACACCCGCTATATCCCAGTACC
>JAAXUD010000540.1 GCA_013336205.1 Lentimicrobium sp.
ATCGCAAAGCGATGCCACTTACCTACGAAATCAGGATTCTGGCTTAAGAAAAGAGACTGAGGGACTAAGAGACTTAGAGATAAGGGGAGCTTCATTAAAAGATTTATCAAAATCTGTTTTTCAATTATAAACAAACCAAAAACAATAATATCATGCTTTACACAAACCTACACCATTTATTAACAGCTGCTGATCATCAGAAGCTTATCAACGAAAATGAAAACGTAATGATTTGCTGTGGCCGCATGGGCCCTATGTGTATTCCGGTATACGGTATCATGGAAGATATCGAAGGCGAATATACCCATGTAAAATTTGCCGATATGGAATTCGACAATCCAGAAGCACACGTTATCCGCAATGTACCTGAAGTACGTGGTTTTATGGGTATTCCTTTTACCATGTATTACAAGAATGGCAAACTAGTTAAGGCTACCTCAAGCATTCAGAGCATGAGTCAGGTGAAGGCCATCCTTGAGAAGGAGTTTGTGCCGGTTACCGCCGGATAATCCGGAATGATGGAATGTTGGAATGATGGAATTCCGGAATATTGGGAAGATGTTATTATGCCTTTTGCAGGGAAATTGGGTCTTTTTAAATAAAGGGGAAACGGGAGGGCATTATTTGCCTTCGGCGATCTTCTTGAATGAAATTCTGTTTACCCGGGTTCCGGACCGTCCGCCCTCAGGGCAAAAACAAATGCAGCAATGTTCCAACATTCCAATATTCCATTCTTCCAATGCCCGGACCTCCCGCCCGTAGGGCAAAACAAATGCGTCCCAACATTCCAACATTCCATTCTTGCACAGCTCCAAAAACCCAAATAATCTCCAGAAACTCAAAATGACTGATTCAAACCATTTCGACGCCATAGTCATCGGCGGAGGACCCGCTGGTCTAACGGCCGGGATTTATCTCTCCCGTGCACGGCTCAGCACCCTGATCATTACCGATGGGGTTGCCGGAGGCCAGATGATACTAACCCATGAAATTGCCAATTATCCGGGTGTAGAAAGCATCTCTGGTTATCAGCTTTCCAACATCATGAAAAAACAGGCAAAGAATTTTGGTTGTGTAATCAAAGGCAATACGTCTGTTGAAAGTATGAAACTTGAAGGCGAAGTGAAAGAAGTCACCCTTTCAGATGGGCAGACCTACACCGCTGATTCTGTTATTCTTACTCCAGGCGGACGTTCACGCACACTTGGTGTAGAGGGCGAAGGAAAATTTAAGGGACGTGGCATTTCCTATTGTGCAACCTGCGACGGGGACTTTTTTACCGGTAAAGAAATTGTAGTGGTTGGTGGCGGTAACTCCGCACTCGAAGAAGCAGTTTCACTCACAAAATATGCCACCAAAGTAACCATTGTCCATCAGTTCGACCATTTTCAGGCGTTTGAATATGCTGTTGAAGAGGCGAAAGCCAATCCGAAAATTAATTTTATAATGGAATCGTCGATCGTACGGTTTAATGGAACTGAGAAACTTGAAAGTGTTGACATCAAAAACATTAAAACCGGCGAGATACAAGACTTTAAAACGGAGGGCGTGTTTATTTTCATTGGATACGTCCCTAATACCGAATTCCTGAAGGGAACGGTAAATATGAACAAATGGAATGAAATTGTAGTTGATAGTGAGATGGCAACAAGTATTCCGGGTGTTTATGCTGCCGGTGATTCTATTGTGAAACGCTATCGCCAGGTTACCACTGCAGTTGGCGATGCAACAATCGCAGCCCTTGCTGCTTCAAATTACATTCATCAACTGAAAACCAGTAGTTTACACGAATCTTTAACCAATTGATATGAACATTGCACTGATTATAGCTGCCGCTTTGCTTACCGCATTTGTTGCTTACATGGTATACTCTGTCCGGAAAATGAAAAATATGGCAGCCGTTCCCGAAAGTGAAAAAATACTGACACTCACCGATAAGAATTTTCAGGCACAGACTAAGAAAGGACTGGTGATGGTCGATTTTTGGGCCGAGTGGTGTATGCCCTGCAAAGTGATGGGGCCGGTTTTAAATGAACTTGCTGAAGATGAAAACTTTAAAGCCACAGTAGCCAAACTGAATGTTGATCATTTTCAATCGATCTCACAACAGCAGGGCGTACGGGGTATTCCAACACTTATCCTCTTTAAAAACGGTAAGGAAGTCGACCGTTTTGTCGGGGTAAAACCTAAAGATTTTCTGATTAAGCAGGTTAGTAAGTACCAATCATAACCTAACGAAAAAGAAAACCATGAAAATAAAGTATTATCTGATCATCATCCTCATTTTTGTAACAGGAATAAATCAGGCTCAGAATCAAGCTATGGAAACAAACAGTTTAATGCTGGAAAACGAAAGTAATTTAGGGTTTAACGAAACAGTTGAGCAACTTTCCAAAACAATAACTGAAAAGGGATGGAAAATAACCATTTCGCACGACTTACAGGAAATTATGAAAAAGAATGGGAAAGACGTTTTGCCGGTAAAAGTGATTGAACTTTGCAATCCCACCTATGCTTTTGGTATTCTTTCTGAGGATGAATCCCGTTATGTATCACCAATGCTGCCATGCAGGATCTCAGTTTATGAAAAGTCCGATGGCAAAACCTATATTGCCAGAATGAATTCAGTGCTATTGGCAAAGCAACTGGGTGGAAATATTGAAAAAATAATTTCTCAGGCATTTGCAGATGGAGAGGATATGATAAAGCCATTTATTGAATAACCTTTCACGAATCGAGCAGCTAAATTTGTATTCTATAACTTCCGGCCATCTGACCGGGAGTTATTTATTTATAGCTTCTTCTGATTAATAAAATCATGTTTGCTGATAAAATACGGACTGTATTTGTATGCCTGTAAAGATTGTATTTCAGTCTCTTATCGCCAGGCTCAAGAATTATATTCATATCATTTAGATAGGAAGTTTATAATTATATTTATTCTTTGTTTAATAATGGCGGTATGCTATTTCAATAATCTTAACTTTGTATCTACTTAAATCTCGAATATGCGTTGGATTTCTTATATAATTGTCTTGTT
>JAAXUD010000096.1 GCA_013336205.1 Lentimicrobium sp.
GTTACGTAAACAGTTCCCTGTATACTGCTTTCGTAACGTTTGTTGTTGAGAAAAACGGCAATGTTACTGATGTCAGAATACTCAGGGGTATAGGTGGCGGTTGCGACGAAGAAGCTGTCAGGGTTATTAAAGCCATGCCTAAGTGGAATCCCGGAAAACAGAGGGGCAAACCAGTACGTGTTCAGTTTAATATGCCTATCAAGTTCACCCTTGCCGGATAAAATATTCAGCATATAACTTAATCCCGGTCCGTCAGGCCCGGGATTTTTTTTGCAGTATACAACTAATACAGCAATTAATTCTATGTCATAGACTGCTGAAGAATGCATATAGTGCAAGGATTCAACACGCTAACGCAATAGTATATAGTTAAGGTATAAGGATTTTTATTATCAACCTGTGAGATCAGTGCACCTGACCTTTTATCAGCACCAGTCTGATTAAATTTAAAGCCACAGCCTGTTTGACTGCCACAGGTAGGCAATAGTATAGCAGTGCAAAAAGGATTCTGTTATGTTTGAGTACTTCAGCAAGCACCAAATAAATAGTCTGCTTTGTAACGAAGATAAGCATAAAGAAATCAATGAATTTGCAATAATTGGCAAACTTGAGGACCTGTTGGCGCAGGTCTTATTCCTCCTTCATTTCATTGCGGATGTCAGGCTTCTGACGCTCACCCCAGCCTGTAAGCAATGAATTTAAAAATTCTGTATTACACTTTTATCCACTAATCCATTGAATCCCCGGAAGGTCGTTTTGAACCTCTTTATTATACTTTCGGATTGTCCTTTCAGATTGGAAGGCTACAAAAAAGCGGAAGGACCGGGAAATCCGATCCATCCGCAGGAAAACAAATATAAAGGAAACTTAGGGGGCAATTTAAAAGCAAACCTTGCCAGGTAATTGTTCAGATACTTAATTGACTTTATTGCATAAATAACTGATTTTCTGAATGATTAAAGTTTGCTTGTCACGTTTTTATCTGCACAAATATTAAAAAAGTCATCTTTAAGATCCTTTATATCCAACAGTTGACCTTTTTTATAAACATCAAGCGGTTGCTGTGAACTGACCTCGCCAGATTCTATAACACCGGTAATTTTAATTTCGGTACGACGATTGTCCTGGTGCTCCTGATCACTGCATTTAACTCCATCAGCACACTGATTAACAAGTTTATACTCACCATATCCTTTTGCTGTAATGCGCGTATCGCCTATGCCACGGGAAATAATGTAGTCAACTGCTGACTCTGCACGCCGGTCAGAAAGACGCTCATTGTATTTAAAACTACCTCTTGAGTCGGTGTGCGATCCAAGCTCGACAATAATATCAGGATTTTCATTCAGGAAAGCGACCACTTTATCAAGTTCAACAGAGGCATCAGCCCTGATATTCCATTTGTCGAAATCGTAATAAATATTCTCCAGTCTGAAAATCTGATCAACCTTATATTTTGAAAGCAGAAGGTCGCGGTTGTCTATGGTGGGTACTTTAATTTTGAGGTCAATTGCCAGGCTGAGACAATCGGGGGCATAGCCGTTTTTCATGCCTTTCATCACGAATGTAGAACCTCTTTTTGCCCAGATTTCATACCTGCCAAAAGCGTCTGTTTTAAGCACTACAATACTGTTTGTAAGCGTATTCCAGGCAAAAACGGTGCTGTTTGGAATAATAGCCAGGGTTTCCCTGTCTTTAACAAAACCGGCAATCAGCACTGAGTCAGGAAGCCGCTCCTGAATAGTAATCATATAAATATCATCTTCCCCTTTACCACCGGTTCTGTTTGAACTTAACATACCTTCAACTTCATTTTGATTGATTACAATTCCAAAGTCGTCTGCAGGTGAATTTACGGGAGCTTTCAAATTTTCCGGCACCAACCATAAACTATCCGATTTAAGTGCCTTAAAAACGTCAAGACTACCCAGCCCGGGATGTCCGTCAGAAGAGAAATATAGTACACTGTCTTTATGAATGTATGGGAACATTTCATTACCGAAAGTATTAATGACTGCGCCAAGATTTTCAGCCGGGCCCCATGCATCTCCTTGTTTTTTTATACGGTAAATATCTGTACCTCCATGGCCTCCCGGCATGTCAGATACAAAATAGAGTGTTTGTCCATCATCAGATAATGTTGGATGACCGACCGAATAAGTATCGCTGTTTAAATGAAACGGAGTTGGATCACTCCATTGGGCAGAATCTAAAACACTCGAGAATATCTTTAGTTTATTTGTGTAATAGCGGGTCGAATCAAGCTCTCCTGTATTTCTTGTAACACGTGTGAAATAGATCGTTTTAAAATCACGCGAGAATGCCGCCGGCCCATCATGATATGGCTGGTTAAACTTGGCTGAATAAACCGAAGGGCTACCCGGCATCATAATCTCATCCGCATTTTTGTTCATCTGAGCAAAAAAGAGATCAAGGAAATAAGCACCAGTCCAGCCGAAGCGTTTCTCCCCTGAGCGAGCCATGCGGTCGGATGTAAAAATGATCCCATCATTACTATAAACCGGTGAAAAGTCCGAAAACTGGGAATTAATGGCCTCCGCATTTATTAACTCATAATCAAATTCCGACTGCTTCCATTGTTTAATTTCATTGCTGAATTGTGCGAATAAACTGCCCCTGGGATCGGACGGCTTTAATAAGGCATATTTATTGAATTGCACAGCAGCTTCATCGTATCTGCCCATGCTTCTGAGCGCCTGTCCGTAATTAAAATAAACACTGGTGTCAGTAGTGCCTGAGTCAATGGCTTTCCCATAATACTTAGCCGATTCTTCAAAATTACTCGTAAGACGGTAACAATCCCCTAATCGTGCCAGTGCATAGGCTTCATGTTTATTGTTTTTTCCTGCAAGTTTCTCGTAATAAGGGATAGCCTTTGCATAATCAAACCTTGTATACAACCTGTCTGCTTTTGATTTTTGTGCAAGCACCGGAGTACTAACCAGCGAGGTAATGGCAATAATGAGTACCAAATATCCTGTTTTCATAATTTTAAACTTAGAACCTCAAAAACTTACTATTTTAACTTAACTATTGCGCTGAATTGTTTAGAAATATCTGGGCGTCAGCATTCTGGGCTTAAACAGATTGAGGTCATATGAAATCATTATTTCGTGCGATCCTTGTGAATATGTTTGCATTTCGGTGAGGTATGTGTCGTACGAGTAACCCAGGCGCCAGTTCTCGGTCAGGTTAAGTTCCACCATAAATACAACAGCATTTTTACTGGTAATGGCATTGCGGTTGGTGCGGTAAGAGACACCCAACCAGAGCAATTTGTTCAACAGTACGCTGACATTAAGATCCATATTGAGCGGCGCATTTTCGGTATACCTCAACATCATTCCGGGACGTAAAACTACCTTGTCGCCCAAGGGCAATGCCATACCTGCGATTCCATAAAAATGCCTGGCGAGGGTTGCGTAAGCACTTGTTCCGTTATCCAGTTCGACTTTCCCATATTGACTTTCAAATAGTTGCTTGGATGAAATACCAACATAATATGATTTGGTATAGTAGTAGATGCCAAAATTGGCGTCCGGCTGTAACTTGTTTTCAGGTTTTGTGAATGCAACAGGATCATCTCCATCGCGCATCTCTATAGCGTCCCAATCTATATTTACCTGGTTAAAACCAGCCTGCACACCTAATGAAAGTTGGCCATTAAACAAGCGAACGCGATAAGCGTAATTTGCCATAAAGCCAACATCGGTGAAGGGTCCGGTCTGGTCAGCGTAGGCATAAAGACCTACTCCGATATTTTCATTCCGCAGCGGCGTTTGAGCACTGAAAGTAAGAGTGCGTGGCGCTCCCTGACCTAAACCTACCCATTGATACCGGTTGAGTAGTGTCATGGTAAATACATCGCGGCTGCCGGTATAGGCAGGATTGATAACCAATCGGTTAAACATGAACTGACTATAAAGTGCATCACGCTGAGCTATGGCACTTATGGTTACCAGAAACAGACCGAGTATAATTAATGACTTTTTCATTGTATTGACTGTTAAGATTTTTTCCTGTTTTCCTTTTATTATTCCCCTTTTAACCGGAGCTCCCGGCCGGCAATTTATTCACCTGTTTAGGTTTATTGTTGCCGGCCGATGCTTTCCTGCTGTATTTCTAGTTGCCGTGAATTATTACCCAACCAGTGAAAATTTTATTAATTGTTCTCAATTTGATTATGTAGTAGTAGGTGCCATCGGGCAATTCTTTTCCCTGTTTATTGGTACCATCCCATACGACAGTGGTGTTATCGTAATTCTCAAAGTACCTGATCTGATCGCCCCAACGATTGAAGAGCAAGATTTCATTGTCAGGATACTCTTCTATACCATCAATAACCCAGCTATCATTGCGACCATCAGAATTTGGTGTAAACCCGTTATAGATTACAACTTCTTCACGGCCACTATCCGGCACAATAACTATTGTAGATTTTGCGGTGTCTGAAATTGCGACCTGGTCTGCATCATAAAGAATATAAGTAAACTCATCGGTGCCATCAAAACCAACAGATGGGGTATAGGTTACCGTCATGTCTTCATGAAGTTCAATTGTTCCGTTTGAAGGTTGTGTCAGAATTTCTATTCTGGCTGTAATACCCTCCGGTACAATATCATTCGACAAATTAATGATCAGTTTGGGGATGTTTACAAGCGTGGTATCCGTGTCATCTTCTGCAATAAGATAGGTCGGAGTAAATCCGCCTTCTATTACAACTGTTACCTGAGCTTCATCGCATAATCCGCTTAGATCACAAACGCTGTAGAAGAATGTATCAGTACCATCAAATCCTTCATTTGGCGTGTAAAGGATATTGCCATTCTGAGGATCAACCATGGTGAAGCCATTGGATGGATTGGAAGTTACTGTTACTGTGGAAGGATCGATATTGTTGTCGCAATCTGTATCATTTTCCAGAACAGCTACTGCTACCGGTACATTCAGGTCTGTAACTGTATTGTCATCAATGGCTGTTGGCCCGGCAGTTACTGTAACTGTCAAACTGCAGTTTGCAGTATTACCATGCAGGTCGGTCACTGTCCAGGTAATCTCAGTTACCCCAACAGGATAAATACCACTTGCATTTCCTGTATTGTTGATGCTGTTGACCAGATTTTCAATTCCACAGTTATCAGATACAACGGGAACAGGAATCTCGACCAGGGCATTACAATCAACTCCAGCCACTACGATAATATCCTCAGGACATTCTATTGAAGGAGCCTCACTGTCAGTTACGGTAACTGTCATCTCACATTCAGCTGTTAAGCCATGAATATCGGTGACTGTCCATATTACTGTTGTGGTTCCAACAGGATAAACACCGCTGGCATCATTGGTTCCATTGAAACTGTTTACCACACTTTCAACGCCGCAGTTGTCTGAAACTTCTGGCAGAGGAATGGTAACACTGGCTTCACACACACCTGGGTCAGCATTAACTGCAATGTTTTCAGGACATTCGATTACCGGATTTTCATTATCGGTAACTGTTACTGTCATCGTGCATTCGGCCTGATTTCCATGAATATCGGTAACTGTCCAGGTAATTTCAGTAACACCTGCAGGATAAATTCCACTCGCATTATCTGTGCCGTTGTAGGTGTTGACTAAACTTTCAATACCACAGTTATCGGAAACTTCAGGTTGTGGTATGGTTACATTGGCTTCGCATACTCCTGGGTCAGTATTTACCGCAATGTTCTCCGGACAGCTTATTACCGGATTTTCATTGTCTTCTACTGTAACAGTCATGCTGCACTCTGCTGTATTGCCGTGAATATCGGTCACAATCCAGTTTATGGTTGTAGTTCCAACAGGATACACGCCGCTGGCGTTATTTGTACCATTGTAGCTATTAATCAGCGATGCAATTCCGCAGTTGTCTGATACCTCAGGTTGAGGTATTGTAACATTGGCTTCACAAATGCTGGCATCAGTGCTTACTGACACATTCTCAGGACAAATAATTTCAGGCAACTCGTTGTCAGTAACAGTAACAGTCATGCTGCACTCTGCTGTATTACCATAGAGGTCGGTCACTGTCCAGATTACCGTAGTTATTCCGACAGGATAAATACCACTTGCATTGCCGGTACCATTGAAATTGTTAACGATACTATTAATACCACAGTTATCGGAAACTTCAGGCTGTGGCACTGTAACCATTGCCTCACAAACACCCGGATCATTCATTACTGAAATTGATTCAGGACAAACGATTTGAGGATCAATGTTATCAACAACGGTAACACTCATCTGGCAGGAGGTTGAATTTCCACAAGGATCAGTAGCAGTCCAGGTAATTATGGTGGTTCCGATTTCGTAGAAATCACTGCCTATTGCTGTTCCATTATAATCGTTTACAAGTGAAACGCCACCGCATGCATCATCAGTATCAGGAATAGGAATCTGAACATTGGCACCACACAAGCCAGCTTCTGCGTTAACAGTGATGTTTTGCGGGCATGTCAGTTCCGGAGCCTGGGTATCAACAATTGTGAAGACAGCTGAAGTTGTCACAAAATTGCCACATTCGTCAGTTGCAGTCCATACTACAGTTGCTGCACCGGTAGCTCCGCAGAGGTTGCTCAGCGACTGGAAGTTATTGGTTATGGTAACTTCGCTGCAGGCATCGTCTGCTTCTACATCGGCCAACCATGATTCAAGTGCTGCGGTATTGCCGTTGCCATCACATTCTACACTCAGGTTCTGAGGCAGCATAGTGAAAACAGGAGCGCTGCTGTCAATAATAGTAAAGGTTGCAGAAGTGGTTTTGAAATTGCCACAATCGTCGGTTACAGTAAAGAGTACAGTAGCAGAGCCGGTTGTTCCGCAGCCATCGCTGAGGGAGCTGAAATTGTTACTCCAGGAAATTTCACCGCAATTGTCTGTTGCAATAGCGCCTCCATTTGAAGCAAGCCAGGCCTCCAGTGCAGATGTGTTGCCTGTTCCGTCACATTCAACAGTCAGGTCAGCTGCAAGGACGCTAAACTCCGGAGCCTTGGTATCTTCTACTGTTATTACCTGAGATGCTGAAGCGCTGTTTCCACAGTCATCGGTTGCTGTCCAGGTGCGGGTCAGGGTATAACTGTTCGGACAGTCACCATCCACGCGGGTTTGACCGTTATAAACAATGGTTACAATGTCACTGCATATATCTGTTGCTACCGGGGTTCCTACGGCCGGAATGCCACTGCATTCGCGAGTCATATCTTCAGGAACATAGGTAAAGACAGGAGCTGTATAGTCGAAAATGGTAAAGGAAGCCGTTGCAGTTGTATAATTTCCACAATCATCGGTTGCAGTCCAGGTAACTGTTGCATAACCGGTTGTTCCACAAAGTTCAAGAAGTCCCTCAAAGTTATTTGTCAGGGTAACTCCTCCACAATTGTCAATTGCAGCTGCGTTGGTAAGCCAGTTCTCAAGTTCTGCACCATTTCCGTTGCCGTCACATTCAACAACCAAATTCATTGGATATACAGTAAATGTTGGAGCCTGGGTATCTACGATTGTGAAGATTGCCGAGGTACTTACAAAATTTCCACATTCATCGGTTGCAGTCCAGGTTGCAGTTGTTGAGCCAGTAGCTCCGCATTCATTGGTCAGGCTTTCATAATCGTATGAAACATTGACTTCTCCGCAAATATCAGTTGCAGTTGCACTCATCAACCATGCTACCATTGCTGCTGTATTTCCGTTGCCGTCACATTCAACGGTAAGGTTTTCAGGAACAACAGTAAATACAGGATTTGTGTTGTCAACAATGGTAAAGGTAGCTGTGGTGATTTCTATATTCTGACACTCGTCAGTTGCAGTCCAGGTAACGGTTACCGATCCGGTTGTACCGCAGCCATCGCTCAGGCCTTCAAAATCGTTGGTGATTTCTACTTCACTACAAACATCGCTTGCTGCTACATTGGCCAACCAGTTCTCCAGTGCTGCACCATTTCCGTTGCCGTCACATTCTACGGTGAGGTCTTCTGGAATAACGGTAAAGACTGGTTTGCTGTTGTCAGTGATGGTGAAGGTGGCGGTAGTTATTTCTGTGTTTTCACACTCGTCAGTTGCTGTCCAGGTTACGGTTACCGATCCGGTTGTTCCGCAGCCATCGCTCAGGCCTTCAAAATCGTTGGTGATTTCTACTTCACTACAAACATCGCTTGCTGCTACATTGGCCAACCAGTTCTCCAGTGCTGCACCATTTCCGTTGCCG
>JAAXUD010000541.1 GCA_013336205.1 Lentimicrobium sp.
AAGCGGTAAACTGAAAGCCGTACCCTCTCCACATTCATTGGCACCCGAAACACTGATCGGGCCTGAAACCGAATTTGCCCCAAAGAATACTTCAATGGTGTTCGAACTGCTTTGCCCGGTAGCGCCATCGGGTAAAATCCAGCTATAATTCAAAGCCCCTGAAATCAAAGAGACCGAATAAATTGCTGAAGATTCAGTGCAGACTTCGGTTGGTCCGTTTATCTGGCCCGCCGGTTCAGGTAGTTGGGTTACATCAACGGCTAATTGTGAAGGGGCGCTGATTCCACATTCATTTCCTGCTGCCACTGAAATAGTTCCGCCAAAACTGCCGGCAATTACATTTATTGTGTTTGAAGTTGAAGTTCCTGTCCAGGCTGGTGGAAGTATCCAGTTGTAGAAGTCAGCACCACTCTGCGGTGTTATTGAATAAGTTTGCGCCGAACCTTCACAAACAATCAACGCTCCATTGATGGCTCCGGGCTGAGCCAAAACCGGATTAACAACAACCGGCATACTGGCAGCCTGACCATTTCCGCAGGCATTGGAGCCATAAACACTGATTGAGCCTGAAACGGCCGTTGCGCCATAGAATACTTCAATTGTAGCTGAATTGCTTTGACCTGTAGCCCCTTCGGGTAAACCCCATGTATAGCTTAAAGCGCCTCCAACCGGGGAAACCGAATATACGACTGATGACCCGGTACAAACTTCGATGGGTCCACTTATCAAACCTGCGGGTGCCGGCAGGGCGTATACGATTACGGCTAACTGAGCAGGGGCGCTGATACCACATTCATTTCCTGCTGCAACTGAAATAGTACCACCGTTGCTGCCGGCAATTACATTTATAGTATTTAAAGTTGAAGTTCCGGTCCAACCGGAAGGAAGTGTCCAGTTGTAAAAATCAGCGGCATTTACAGGGGCAACCGAATAAAGCTGGGTTGCCTCTTCGCAGACCTGTGGATTACCAGAAATAGCACCAGGGCCTGACGGAGGCAGGTTGACAATAACATTTAATGACGAAGGCAGACTAGATCCGTTTGCATTGTTTGCTAACACCGAAATGGTTCCACTGCTGCTTCCTGCAACTATATTAATCTGATTGGTTACAGAACTACCACTCCACCCAACCGGAATTGTCCAGGTATAAGAAGTTGCTCCCGGAACAGGCAAAACAGTGTACAGTTGAGCTGATCCGGAGCAAACTATTGTATTCCCGCTGACAGGACCCGGTTGCCCGAGCAGTGAAACAGTGCCCTGAACGAATATTCCCTGTGAAGGATTCAGAAAAGTACCACTGCCGGTTTTCTGAAGAATGACTGCACGAACCATATACCAGTCGCCGGTATTGTATGCCGGATCTGAGAATTCAGTTTCTGTGACAGGGTTGGCCGTAATCCGCTGATAGATTCCGGATTCCGTGGAGCTTTTGTAGATATGATAGCCCTGTAACCGGCTGTCAGGTGAAGGATTCCAGGACAGGAGCATACTTTGCCCGTTGGAAGTAATTATCGGGTTTGAAGGCGGATACACCTGGTATAAACGCAGCGTTGGATCGCCATGGAATGCAAAATGGGTCCGGTTCCAGAAAGCCGGGGTATCATAGGCCTGAACCGGTTTTTCAAGTTTTTGATTTACCGTATTGTGATCCATAATCTGTTTGCAGGCCTGGCCCAGGGGTGCCCCCATTCCGGATTGATGGAAGATATTAACTGCCATTGTTGTCCAGATTGAGGTCAGGCATTTGGTATCCAGCGCAAGCAACGCCCTGATGGTACTGTATTGATTGCCTTCCGGCACATCACCGAATCCCCAGTAGCTCTGATCGCTGCTGAAAACTGTTGAATTCATTCCATAGGTATTCCACTCAGAAACCGAAGGCTGAAGCTGATTTTGCATGTAAACAGCAAAAGGCCCGTTATTCTGAACCCACTGTGGATGAGGATTGCCGGTGTAATTCTGATAAACACTGTCGTAACCAGAGATGGGTAGTAAACTCCGGTAAGAACCATCGTTTGAATTATTAAACCCAAAGTAAAAAGCAGACTTACTCCCCATAAACCAACCAGCCTCAACCTGCCTGTACTTATGCAGGCGATCAAGGTATCGTTCTGTAAGAAAGGTTTCACTCTGTGCAACGCTGGTCAGATTTGCAAAATCGAGTCTACCGAAAGCCATTTCGAGTTCAGAGGGAATAAAATCCTGGTCCCATTTAAAATCTCCGGGCAGGTTTATGGCGAGGGGTGTTGCCAAACCGCCAGGATTATAAGTTTCGGTATCGGTAAAAACGCCATCAATATCTGCATAAAAGGTATCGGCGCCGCGTGCTCCGGCATTTTGCGCATGGTCGTCGGGCGCCTGCCCTCCCAATCCTGCCCGGGGAAGAGGCACATGGCCCAGAATAAACAGTGCTTTTGGCTTATCGTTATCCGGCGCATTATTGTAAATGCCCGAAATCAGGTTTTTGACTGTTAAAACTGTGTCTCTGCTATCCCAGCCATAGGCCCCGGGAACTACCAACTGGTTCACAAACCAGCCATCCGCCGTTAAATCCCGCTTAAGTTGTGCAATCTTCAATGGCATTGCTGCATTAATATTGCCGGCGATCAAAAGTATCATTTGCCCGCGGTAGTTACTCTGATCGAAGTTGACAGCCGCTGTTGTGTATCCGAATGCTAATGGAGAAGCAGCAGGACGCTTCACCTGATATTCCCAGACTTCACCAACATTTACATTCTGATCAATCCACGAAGTGGTGCCAGCTGGCAGGGCCGATGCGACCAATGCCCAGTCAGCGCCGTCGCCGTTGACATTCCGGCGGTAAACAGAAAACGCCTGAGTGGTATTTTGAGCGGCATCTCTGAAATGAAGGGTAGCCGAAGGAATGTCGGGATCAACCTGTGCATCAGTTAAACAAACCCGTTGGCCGCTGCCCCAAAAGCTGAAAGTAAAATTCTGGGCATTGGCAGATAAGGTCAACAATAAAAGGAAAATACTAAAGAAACAGCGCATCCCGGATAAATTTTCTGGTAAAGAA
>JAAXUD010000542.1 GCA_013336205.1 Lentimicrobium sp.
CCCTGTCAAGTTGATACCAAAAAGCCTTGCGTATTCTTCGTCATTGCGAGGAGCATAGCGACGTGGCAATCCATGCGAAATCAGTAAAGGCAGTTAAAGATGGATCGCCGGGCTGTTGGAAAGCGGATTCATTTTACGATTGTCATTCTGAACGAAGTGAAGAATCCAGTCTTCCGTGAGAAGGAATAAATGACTGATTTATAGCGCGTTACGAAAATTCTCTGGATTCTTCGTCCGACTGCATCGGGCTCAGAATGACAGGTAAGGCAAACGGAACAAAAAATAACTTGGCATTCCTGGTTTTTAAAACAGACTCTTTTTTGACACTTCGTGTTTTAGCATTCTATCTTTCCATTGGGAAAATCAAGTCATAATCATTCCAGTTTAAATTTCCGTCTGTCAATGAAAAATTCCTGAACATTTTTTCATCTAAATATTTCTTGATCGCCGGATGCAGAGATTTCGATAAAAATGGCTTGAAATCGACAAGTTTTTCGTTGCCATCACTGAACTTTATCTGAATCAGATAATCGAATAAATATTTTGCAGAGTCAATTTTTAATTCTTTAAATCCCGATTCCGACTCCTTATAGTCAACGATTATTTTCATTTTTTTTAGATTTTCTCACACCATCCACCCTTGCTTAACTTGTGCTTTTTGAGTAGATAATTGCATTCATTCAATACATTTATTTGTTAATAGCATAAGCCAATCATTTTATAATTTTCAACAATATAGATTTATTTACATAATCTCAATCATTAAACAAAATAATACGCCAATATCACTGATCGCAAGCAATATCTTTCTAACGGATGAGGCTATGACAAGTAGCGGATTGCGTGGCACTTAGCTGTCAACCAACACGAATGCTTGTGCAGGAAATGAAGCTTCAATTATGTTTCCAAACCCGCTATTTGTTATAGCCTTTGTTACCGCCAGTACTTTATTTTTCTTTCGCTTTGTCGTAGCTGTCAATGATTTGTAATAAAAGGTCTGAGAACAAATAAATGTCGTCAAGAGTTTTTATTTCATGTTTGACTTCCTTTTTGTTCTGGTCTAAAACGACTAAAAATTTCTTGTTTCCGTTCAAATACATACGGCAAATTGTCTTTCTGTTGTTGTCGTCAAGAATAATTGCGAAGTATGATTGTGCGTCACGATATGCAATACGCTTTATATCAATTTTTTGTCTTAGAATTGATTTTACGATTAAGAAACTCTCAATTTCGTCTGGTGTTGTTTCAACTTTGCTTTCTGCTTCTGGACTCGGAGCTTGTTTGCTTTCTTGCTCTTTCGCAGCTTCGTCCTCTTTAGTTAGAGCAGTCTTTAGTCTTTCCGTAATTAAGTCGCTGATATATTGCTGAACAGATTTTTTGGTCAGGTTAGTGAATAACTCAAGGACTTTGCCTGTTACAATGCTTGGATAAACTTTTTTCGCAAAATGTTTTACAAATTCTGGCGAAGGATTGTTTAATTCTTGGTTCAGAAGTTGTTTGAGTTCATTCATGTACTTTAATTCACTAGCTGTATTTACAATACTGTCAGCATCAAAATATGATTTATGAAACTTTTTTAGTTCTTCGATTTGGTTATCTTTTATTTCCGAAAGATTGAATTCTAAGAATGGTTTTTCATCCATTTTGTTAGCATCAACTAAGTCAGAATAGAAGCGATAAATTATTCCGTTTGTCAACAAACCGAATTTTGCTTTCGAGACGTGGAAATAGCGCAAAAGCTGCCCATCATGGATACTTAAATTCTGCGCCCAATGTTTACATTCGATTAAGATTGTAGGTTTTCCTTCCAAAAAGATAGCATAATCAATTTTTTCTCCTTTTTTCAAACCGATGTCTGAAATAAATTCTGGAACGACTTCCATTGGGTTAAAAACGTCGTAACCCAAGGTCTGTAAAAATGGCATGATGAAAGCATTTTTCGTTGCTTCTTCTGTCTGGATTTGGTCTTTGAGTTTGGTTACTCTTTCACCAAGGATTTTGATTTGATCTTTAAAGTCCATATATGTAATTTATTTAGAGTGAATTGCGGTCTTCAAGTATTGGCGGTAACTTGTTTATCTGCGCTAATCCATAGCGCCTTACATTCTATATTAGACGAATAAGCGCGACAATGTAGCGTGTTATTGTCCGGCGCGTTCTTGTTGCAGTTACAAATCATCGAATGGGCTTTTAATCTGCTGTACACTTTTTCAGCTCCAATCACCCCATCCGCATCCAAACCAACCAAACGCCAACAACTCCGCCAAGCGTCCGACAGTCGTGGCATTCCACCCCAGCATTCTAAAGGCGCGATCATTATGTAAGTGCTTGCGTGAGGCATTTGCTGTGGGGGAAAGGTGATACTACCTTATAAATCAGCCAATTACATAAATGTAAAAATTTTGTACCGCCATACAAGCAAATGGCGGGCATCAGCCACAGGATTTCCATTTTTATCTACCCCCGGAAATGCGAAAAGCCGAAAGATTTCCGGCTCGCTGCAACGTTGTCGATCTTCGGAAAACCGACAAACCTCTATGCTCCTCATTTCCTTACAGACGCACGCTTCGGCGATCTGCGTTTCGTACTCGTGCAGAAAGTCATCCGCCTCACGCTCGCCGCAATAACGCTCGCCTTCGACTCCGCATCTCCCTTTCGAGCATCCCGACCGCGTGAAACATGTCGCGGCAGCGAAAACGTCAGAGCAACACCCGCAACTTGCGACCGCCCGTCACCTCAAACCCCTCCTGCTCGTAAAAGGCGAGCGTCCGGTCGAACTCGGGCAGCGGCGGCGTTGTGACTTCGAGGCGCGTCCAGCCGCGAGACTTCCCGAACTGCACTGCCGCGTCGAGCAACCCCCGCCCCACGCCAAAACTGCGGCACTCCGGAAGCACGTACAGCTCCGGAATAACGCCGAAAACGCCACCGGCATAGAGGGCGCAGCTTTCGTGCAAGGCGATGAAACCAACCGTTTCCTCGTACCCGTCGATGGCGACAAACACCACGTACCGGCCGGTTTCAAGAAAGTTCAGCAGCC
>JAAXUD010000097.1:0-7239 GCA_013336205.1 Lentimicrobium sp.
TATATGTTTCATAACCATAGAATGCGCATCTTCGGTATAGGTGCCCAGGTTATTGTTTACGGTTTTATAACTCAGGTGCACCTGTCCTTTGAAGCGGGGAAAATCAATATTTATCCAGTTTGCTTCCGCAGGCGCATGTATGTCTTTTGTAATTTTAGCGTAAACCGGATATTCAAAACGAAAAGGATAGATGCTATCCAGCAGCCTGTATTGATGTTCAGGCAGATCGATCCGGAAATAGCCACGGGGTTTTGGGGCAGCTGTTTCACCGCATGAATTAAGCAACAGCGAACCGGCTGTAAAGATTGTCAATGTAATATTCCGGACTTTTCGCAGCATATTGAGTGATTTAATTTGAAAAATTTGAGTAAATAAGCTGGACAAAGTCTCCCGGAAAGTTTACGATGGGTTTACAATTTTAACCCGGATACGCTTAATGCGTCTTTTATCAACGGTTTCGGCCTGAAAAACGTATTGTTCAAACTGAAATTTTTCGTTTGGTTCAGGAATTTTTCCGGCAAGTTCAAGAATAAGTCCTGCCAGCGTATCTGATTCCCCTTTTGCTTCGGCGAAAATACGGTCTTCTATATTCAGTACTTTGCAGAAGTCGTTGAGCAGGGTTTTACCTTCGAAAATATAGTTATTGTCGTCGATTTTTGAAAAATGGATGGCATCGCTTTCACTGTCGAACTCATCATTGATTTCGCCGACAATTTCTTCTAAAATATCCTCCAGTGTCACGATACCGGAGGTGCCACCATATTCATCAACCGCAACGGCCATGTGTATTTTTTTTACCTGAAATTCCTGCAGCAGATCATTGATGCGTTTGTTTTCAGGGACAAAGAATGCCGGTCTTTGCAATTTTTGCCATTCGAAGTTGTTGTCTTCGTTCAGGAAGGGGAGCAGGTCTTTAATGTAAATTATACCGGTAACATTATCGAAATTATCGTGGTAAACAGGAATTCGTGAATACCCTGAATCGAGGATAGAGGCAACCAGTATGTTGTAAGGTGTTTTATCTTCAACTGTTGTAACATCAATACGGGGACGCATTATTTCGCGAACTGTGATGTCGCCGAATTTTACGATTCCTTTCAGAATTTTACGTTCTTCCTCCGGGGTACTGTTGTCGGTAGTGGTAAGATCCAATGCTTCTGAAAGATCGTCGATAGAGATATTGTGGCCTTTGTGGGCTATGCGTTTATCAATAATGGCGGTAGATTTAACTAACAGGGAGCTGATAGGATAGAAAATCTTACGCATTATCAACATGGGGCGAGCCATAAAATGAGCAGTCGTTATTGCATTTTGAGTCGCATAAATCTTTGGCATAATTTCACCAAACAGCAAAATCAGGGCAGTAACTATAATTACCTGGGCCAGAAATCCCAATAATGGAGATGCCGAAAAGTCGAACAGGCCTGCCATTATAAACGATGAGATAATTACAATCGCGACATTCACAAAGTTATTGGCTATCAGAATGGTAGCCAATAAGCGCTTGGGTCTTTCCAGGAGGTGCATGATCAGCTGGCTGCTTTTACCATGGTCGTTGCGCAGTTCGTTGAGCTGGCCGGGATTAAGCGAGAAGAATGCAATTTCAGATCCGCTGATGGCAGCTGAGAGGACCAGTAAAAGCAGCATTATGAGCATACCTGCAACTATTCCGGGTGTAACCGGTCCTGTAAAGGTGTTGAGTAATATGGCCAACACCTGTATAGAAGGGTCAAGGTCGGGGTCTTCCAATTCTGAAGTTTTTAAATGCCTGATTTATAATATAGAGGGTGCAAAGATAAGAAAAAGGCAGAATCTTAATTTGATGTGCTGGCACAATTATTACTTATACCCATTAAATTTGGAACCGCCTATTGTTCATTATTGTCAACGTTTTAAAACATCTTCACCAAATTGAAACTATTCCAGCTTAATAATTGACATTGGAGCTCTTTTTTTCTTCTACTTTTTGCAAGATCAAAAAGTAGCAAAAAATCTCGGCTTCTTAAAAATTGCTAAAAACAGGCGAGCGATTTTGGCAGGAAGAAACGAGGTTGAACCAGTATTCCTCTGCCTTAATCCGTTGAACACTAATCTTCTGTACTTCGCTATACATTTTCGGCTGCGTTTCTTCTCTCTTTAACGCTGCCTGTTTTCTTAACGCAATTTTTAAAAGGCCGGTCCTTTTGTGCTTAATCCTGACCGATAAACATTTTACTTATTACGAGACCAGATATCCCTTACCGAAACAAAAATTAATACCTGCAAAAAACTCATCTGCTTTCTTTCAGATAAACCTCAGCACATCAAAATAAAATGCAGCCAAGAAAAAGAAAAGCGTTAAGAAAACAAGATTAGATAAACATGGAGTCTGAAAAAACCAATTTATTTGTACCCGAGCACTTCAATTTCACCTTTCATTACGCCAATGGCATTCATCGCCAGCGCATCAATTTCATCTTCATCGGGATAAATGGCGATACCTGAGATTTTTTCTACTTTTTTGGTCAGATGCCCTGTAAAGGAACTGTAATGGAAAAGGTCGCCGGAAAGGATGATGGCATCGGGTTTACCATCGAGTACAGTACACATGGCGCCAATTTCTTTGGCCAGCTGATAGGCCATCGCGTACATAAAAAACGCGGCTTTTTCGTCGCCTTCGGCAATACGCTTGTCAATGGTATTGAGGTTGGTTGTGCCCAGGTATGCATACAAGCCACCTTTGGCAGTGATCATTTCCATAACCTCAGCCTGGGAGAATTTTCCACTGAAGCACAATCTGATCAGGTCGCCCGTGGGCAGAGATCCGGCCCGTTCCATCGAGAAGGGACCATCACCATCGAAAGCCTGATTAACATCTATCACCCGCCCGTTTTTGTGCGCCCCGACAGAAATTCCTCCACCGCCGGCATGAACAACCAGCAGGTTGAGATCTTCATATTTCCGGCTTATGGATTTTGCATATTTCCTGGCCACAACTTTCTGATTGAGCGCATGAAAAATAGATTTACGTACAAAAAGCGGGTGACCCGAAATCCTGGCAACATCTTCCAGTTCGTCAACAACCACAGGATCGGCAATGATGGCCCGGGCATTCGTCATTGCGGCAATATCAGCAGCGATAACACCGCCAAGGTTGGTGGCATGCATGCCCATTACCCCTTTCATCAGATCTTCGCGCAAGGCTTGATTAACCTCGTAAACGCCCGATTCAACAGGCTTTACCAATCCTCCCCTGGCCACAACAATCTGAAGTTTGTTCACATTAATGTCGTTGTCTCTCAGTTCCTGAAGAATAGCCTTTTTACGCATTTCCAGCTGACCGGCAACGTTTCCGCAGGCAGCCAGTTGTTCATCGGTGTATTTAATGGTTTTCAGGAAACACATTTTTGAGTCTTTATAGACAGCAATCTTAGAGGAGGTGTTTTTAGGGTTGATAACCAGAATAATCCCGAGGGTCATGATAATTGGATTTAGTTAATTAAGGCGTAAAAATAGGGAAGTTTTACAGTATGTGAAAACAGATAATTAAAAGCTTTGTTGGCAATGTTCAGGATAAAAGCCCGATAATTTTTTCGAGATGGGCAGCATCGGTTTCATCAAATGAAGCCAGTTCTTTGCTGTCAACATCGAGCACGGCAATGATTTTGCCGGCTTTATCCCTGACGGGAATAACAATTTCGCTCAATGAGCGGGAATCACAGGCTATGTGGCCCGGGAAACTATGCACATCAGGCACTATCAATGTTTTCTGCTGTTCGACAGCGGCCAGGCAAACGCCACGACCTTCGAGTATCTGACAGGCGGCGGGGCCCTGGTAGGGGCCAACAATCAGGCGATCGCCATCGACCCGGTAAAAACCACACCAGAAAAAATAATCCATTTTATTGAAAAGAATGGCTGCGATGGTTGCCATTTGGGCTGTAGCATCAGGACTTTTTGCCAGAAGGCCTGATAACTGGGTGTAAAGCCGTTCATAACGACCTTCTTTCTTTTTAGTGTTCATATTTTATTCAAAGGATGAATCTGATTCTGAATTAATGCTGAAAGGGAATCCAAAATTAATTAAAAATGAGATAGAATAAGGAATTGCCGGAAAAGGCGTAAAAGAAATAAGCTGTAGTGGATTCGAATAGTATTCATTCGATTATATAGTCCACTCCGAAAACTCTTTATTTTGACACCATCCCGATAGCTATCGGGACACTAAAACACTAAAACTCACCAAATTTAATATATTGGTATACAATATTCTGTGTATCCCGATAGCTAAAGGGATGGTGTCATGGTTTCCTGGTGTCAAATTTTCTTTATTGATTTTTCGGAGCAAGCTCATTAATTAAAATCCAAAAACTTAACCCAACGATATTACTTATCAATTTGCTGCTATTTTTTTACAATTAGTAACACGCTTCCATTTTTAAAATCCTTATGTCAAACTCACCTTATATTGTTATTTTTGCCATGGCAGCCTTTTTTATGGGGTAGTCATTCTTAGTAATCAGAAATAAGAAGTAAAGGTAAAGACCCATGAAGCAGCCTGCGAAACCTAAGAATGTAAAGTCATCAGTGCCTATTGCCATGAGCTCCGGAAAAACGGAAAATCCGGTTAATCCTTTACTGGCACTGGTTTTTTTCGCAACAGTACTTATTCCCACCTACACGCCTCATTTTAATACGCTCGACGCGAACGGGCCTAAGTTTCTGGCGCTCTCACTGATCAGCATCGTGGTGGTGGCTTACCTTTATGTCACTGATTTTTTTAAAAAATATCCCTGGTTTTTCCGTGGTTTTTTCACAGAACCCCCGGTCATTGCGTTTATTGCGCTGCTGCTGCTTTCGGCACTATCCATGATAAAGTCCATCAGCCTACCTGAGTCGGTGCTGCACCTGGCTAAAAACTACAGTGTATTCTTTTCTGTTTTTGTGTTTTCCCTGCTCTTTATGCGCGAGCAGCGATTGCTTCAGTGGGTTGCAATCGGGCTGAGCCTGCTGCTGATTATTGAATCCATTGCAGTTTTTGCCAATATTGCTAAATTTATTTCCGGAAGTATAGCGGCTATTGCGGATATCAAAACAGTATATTCCAATAAAAATATACTGGCTTCAGCCCTGTTTGTCAAACTGGTATTTGCCTTGTGGTTGCTGATTGCTGGCAGGGGCTATGTACGTTGGTTAGGATGGATTGCCGTTTTTACCGGGGTGCTGGCGACCTTTTTCATGGCGACCCGCGCTTTTTATCTGGGTACGCTGGTATTAACTGCTGTGATGCTTATCTATTATGGTGTGGATTACTTTCGCTTTCGCCGGCGGGAAGGCCTGAAAACTGCCGGTATCTTCCTGCTGGCTGTATTACTGGCCTTTGGCACCTTTTCGTTTTTTCAGCAAGCACTCTATCCCAAAGCGGACACTTCGAGGCACACCCAGGCTGTTTCAGAACAACTGGCCACCCTTGGCAATATTGAGGAAGCCGGAGGGGGTCGGCTGGATGGCTGGCGCTGGTCGTGGCAGATGATCCGCGAAAACCCCTTGCTGGGTGTTGGAGCCGGGAACTGGAAAATAAATGAACTGCGCTTTGAGCATCCTACCGACGCTGGCTTTACACACCTGTTTAAAGCCCACAACGATTTTTTTGAGACTGCTGCCGAAACCGGAATTCCGGGATTTCTGGCCTATGTTGCCATTTTACTTTTTACGTTTCTGTCATTTCTGTTTATCCGGAAAAAGGGGACAGCGCCCCCCGATTACCTGAAACCTTACCTGTTTATTGCGCCTGTTGGGATTGCTTTTTACAGCGTTGATGCGTTTTTTAATTTCCCTTCAGATCGCACCGAGATTCAGATTCTTTTCGCCTTGTTTATTGCAGCGGCCACCCGTTCGCTTTTCTGGCTCAGGTACGAAAGCCACCCTGAAACAAATGATCAGACAGGAAGGTCCGGAAACGCTCTTTTTGTTTCGGCCTCCGCGGTTCTGGTGTTGATACAACTTTCTGTCGTTTTCGTTTTATGGCTGAATTTTCAGTCGTTGCGCACCCAGTTTATTGCATTTCCCGAAATTACAGGCGGGGAACTGAAGCATAACTCAGCCACTATTGTGTCCGGATTTCCCTGGCTGCCCGATATCACATCCTGGGGCGAGTCGGTTGATGTAACCAAAGCCCGTTACCTGATCAATGATAAGCGTTATGACGAAGCCTTTAAGCTGTTGCTTGAGGATACATCAAACCCCTGGGATCCACGCAGGGAGTACTTTATATCGTGGATGTATGACCTGCGCAAACAAAGCGACAGTTCTATCTGGTATATGGGAAGGGCAATGGCCATGAAACCCCTTCACTTCAAGTATGTCCAAAATTACAGCATCTATCTGGAGAATAGCGGAAATGCCGATTCAGCCATAGCGAATTATAAAAGTTACATAGCGCGCAACACAAAGAATGCCGAGGCCTGGACTAACCTGGCAGGGGTATATCAGCGGAAGGGCAACCTTAGTCTGGCGTTGCAGACAATGGTTACTGCTGATTCATTGATACCCGGCCAAAAAAACCTGCAGGATCTGAAGAATACGCTGTCCCGAAAAATATATGTTGATCCCTACCTGCCTTTGTTCAGCGTGGCTTACAATGATTTTAACGCCGGGCGGTTTGTTGCTGCCTTGCGGAACATGAATGCCTTTATAGAAAAAGTGCCCGATTATGCGGATGCATACAGTTTGAGGGCCTACATATCGGTGGAAATGAAAGATTACAGCCAATGTCTTAGCGATGCGCGAAAATCGATCAGCCTGAATAATCAACTACCTTCCATGACCAATCTGGAAGGTGTTGCCCTGCTCCATATGGATCAGCGTGATGAAGCCTGCCGTAAATTTGAAGAAGCCATCAAGCTGGGTGACCCATCTGCCAGGTCGAATTTCGACAAGCATTGTTCCGCTTCACCCGTGCAGCCGGCACCGCAATAAGGAATAAAAATCACAATTTTTAGCAATCCGGGCTTCTATTTTTTATATCTTTGACGGCCAACAAAAAAACTCCTGAGGGAATGTAGAAAATCAATTGTAAATATCATCTAAAGCGGGAGGGCGCAATGATTGAAACCATTAAAATAGGTACACTAAAGTGGCATCATATACTTGACCCCACCGACGATGATCTGCAATTTCTGAAAGACGAATTTCATTTCCACCCCCTGGATATTGAGGATTGCCGCAGCCGGACCAATCTTGGGACGCTGATTGGTCCGG
>JAAXUD010000097.1:7249-8239 GCA_013336205.1 Lentimicrobium sp.
GCCGCAGCCGGACCAACCAGCGTCCCAAGATTGACATTTACGACGATTATTACTTCCTGATTCTTCATTTTCCCTATTTCGACCGCTGGAACCGTTTTTTAAAGGTAAAGGAGGTTAAGATCTTCTGGGGAAGCGATTATATTATCACCATTGGCAAGTCGCACTGGGTGGTTAAAAATCTGTTTAACAGTGGGCGCGAACCTGAAGATAATTACCAGGTGCGGCAAGTAGGGACCAGTGATGCCCTCTTGTATAAAATCCTTGAACACCTGATGCTGGAATCCTTGTCATTGCTGAGTAAACTTGGCGTTGAAGTGGAATTGATCAACCGCGATTTATTCAGTAAAAAGGCAGAACGTACTATTGAACGGATTTCACTCACGCGCAAGAATATAATCCTGGTTAATACGGTTTTCAAACCACAGTTGAGACTCTTCCACAAATTCGAATCCGGTGATATTGAGGGTTACGCTGAAAACATGGAAGAATACTGGGGAAATATTCTGGACTACTACCAAAAGATGTGGGATATGACTGAAGACTACCAGGAAATTGTGGAGGGACTTTCCAAAACTTTTGACTCGCTTCAGACCAACCGGACCAATGAAATTATGAAAGTACTTACCCTCATTTCTTCTATTCTGCTTCCGCTTACTTTTATTGCCAGCCTTTACGGAATGAATATAGGATTGCCGATGCAAAACCAACCTCATTCATTCTGGTTGCTGATGCTTTTTATGGTAGCGCTTGCCGGTTCGATGATATTTCTATTCAAAAAGAAACGATGGATGTAAAACGATAGATGTAAAATTATTTACCAGTATAAGATTTAGATATTTATAGGTAGTTAATGCAAAAATAATTTTTAAGACACTGTAATACAGTAATATACAACTCATTTATTTGTGATTTGATAAAAATAATCGCAGGTTTTTTCATATGTAGAAAGTAAAAAATATTATTTAGAACAAATATAAATTAAGCCCTGTT
>JAAXUD010000543.1 GCA_013336205.1 Lentimicrobium sp.
ACCGGGTGCGCGGGCAGATTGCCAGCATGCGCACGGCCCGCGATCTTGAACACATCACCCCCATCATCTGGAATGAACTCAAAGCGCTGGATGTGCCTTTTATCCGCTGCGGCGTTTTCTTTGTGGACAAAGAACAGTCGAAAGTCCAGGTTTACCTCACAACTCCGGACGTTAAACCGCTGGGCGTTCTGAGTCTGCCCATTGAATCGGGAGCACTTACTGCCAATGCCGTTGATCACTGGCGGAAAGGACTGGTTTTTACAGAACACTGGAATAAGGAGCAATTTATGCGCTGGACTCAATCAATGCTTGAACTTGGGCAGATTCAGAACAAAGAAACCTACCAGGGATCAGAAAATCCACCGGAAGCACTGGATCTCTATTTTGTACCTTTTACCCAGGGCATGATTTACGTGGGCAATACATTCCCACTTTCAGAAGAGATTATTCAACTCATAAAATCACTGGCCGATGCCTTTTCAATTGCGTATGCCCGGTACGAGGATTTCAATAAACTCGAAAAAGTTAAAGAAAGCATTGAGGCTACGCTAACTGAGCTCAAATCCACCCAGTCCCTGCTGATTCAATCAGAAAAAATGGCATCGCTGGGTGAACTCACTGCCGGCATTGCCCATGAGATTCAGAACCCGCTGAATTTTGTCAATAACTTCAGTGAAGTGAGTCAGGAGTTGGTTAAAGAGATGAATGATGAGTTGGCGGTTGGCAACTGGCAGTTGGCAAAAGAGATTTCAGTTGATATTGAACAAAACCTCGAAAAAATCAAACACCATGGCAAACGCGCTGATGCCATTGTTAAAGGAATGTTGCATCACAGCAGGAGCAGCAGCGGAATTAAAGAACCTACCGATATCAATTCCCTGTTTGATGAGTTTTTGCGCCTGGCCTTTCATGGATTGCGGGCAAAAGACAGCTCGTTCAACGCAATTATGAAAACCGGTTTCGACGAAAAAATCGGAAACATCAACATCATTCCGCAGGATATCGGGCGGGTACTGCTCAATCTGATTACCAACGCATTCTATGCAGTTACAGAAAAACAGAAAACCCTGTCAGGATCAGAAGCCTACGAACCAACTGTAACAGTTACAACCGAAGCTGTCATCCCTTCGCCGGCTGATGGGGGACAGAAGTGGGTAAAAATTTCCGTAAAAGACAACGGAAGCGGGATTCCGGCAAATGTGATGGACAAAATCTTCCAACCCTTCTTCACCACGAAACCCACCGGGCAAGGAACAGGATTGGGGTTGAGTTTGAGTTACGATATTGTGAAGGCGCATGGCGGAAAGATTCAGGTAAATTCGACTGAAGGTGAAGGAACAACCTTTAGCTTATCGCTGCCATATGGTTACTAAAAAAGTTGGTTAAAAAGGTGCATGAAACAGTCAGGGCAATTGAATAAGCAAAAAAAGAAAGGCTTTTTCTTATGGGCAGGCGTGCTGCTCCTTTCCCTTGCTGCCTGCAATCCGGCACCTGAACCCATCAACCAAAATGCATTTTCGCGTACCGGAACCATCAGCCCTCCGGTCGTCATAAAAGCAGGCAAGCCGGAGGTTCATTTATTGGCCAACGTTCCTCCTCCTGAAACCATAGATTTATCGAACAGGCCAACGCCTGTTAAACAAGCTGCCGGATTTTTTGTCACCATGCAGAACTTCAACACCGACCATGGCCTGGCTTTAAGCAGTATTCTTTGCAGCTTTAAAGACAGGGCGGGAAATCTGTGGTTCGGAACTTTCGGCAACGGCGTCAGCAAATACGATGGAAAATCCTTTACCAATTACAACTCATCGCATGGCTTGCCCCACAATCTTATCAACGCAATCACCGAAGACAGCCAGGGAAATATCTGGTTTAGCACCTATGGCGGCGTAAGCAGATATGACGGTGTGTCATTTAAAAACTTTACTACAGCAAATGGCCTTCCCGATAATGATGTTCTTCAATCACTTGAAGATAGCCGCGGAAATATATGGTTTACCACAGCCAGGGGATTGTGCAGGTATCTGCCTGTAAATAGCGACACAGCGGATGTGTTGTTTGTTCAATACAACCAGAAGAATGGATTTACAGGAAATCAAACCGGGGCTATCATCGAAGACAAAAAAGGCAGCATCTGGGTATCTTCTGAAAGCGGTGTTATAAAATATAATCCTTCGGCTGATGCAACGGGAAAGGTTTCTTTTACTGATTATTCACAATCAATAGGCCTGGATGCCATTTTTATTAACTGCATGACGGAAGATCAGGATGGGCTGATCTGGTTTGGAACCAACGATGGCGTTGTAAGTTTTGATCCTGAAAAAGCCGGCTCCCGGGATGCTGCTACTGTCAAATATACAACAGTTGACGGGCTTGTAAGCAATCGGATTATTGCCATCCTGGAAGACGGGGCAGGCAATATCTGGTTTGCCTCGGAAGAAGGTGTTTCCGAATTTGTGAAAAGGGATGCCTCATTTATAAACTACACATCCCGGCAGGGATTGGCAAACAGCTTTGTAGTCTGCATGGTCGAAGACAATGCAGGCAGCATTTGGTTTGGTACCAAGGGCAATGGTTTAAGCAGATTTGATGGCCGGAGTACGATTGAATATACGGCCAATGAGGGACTTTCAGGCAAAACCGTTTTTTCGGTTGCCGAAGATAAAAACGGCGACATCTGGATAGGGGCCGAGAACGGCGGAATCACAAAATACATGCGGGGCCGGCAAGAAAAGGATGAAGGAACCTTTATCAATTTCTTAACAGCTGAACAGCTAAAGGGAAGTGATGCCATGACAATGCTGGTTGACCGGGAAGGAAACCTGTGGTTCGGATCCGGTTATGGATTAAATAAGTACGACAGTAAATCTGTTACCACCTATGATACAGCACAAGGCCTGATCACACCCGGCGTAATAAGTCTTAAGGAAGACAGCAGAGGAAACATCTGGACAGGAACTTACGAAGGAGGATTAAGCAAATTTGATGGAAAATCCTTTACCAATTACACCACTACTCAGGGCCTTGTCAACA
>JAAXUD010000098.1 GCA_013336205.1 Lentimicrobium sp.
TTGGGAAATTACCGTCAGGAGTCATTTGTTCATCAACGGTATAAACAGAATTAAACCCAAACTCTTTTAATGCAGGTGGAACTATAATTCCAGTGCCATGAATAGGTGTAAATACAATTTTCATATCGCGGTGCTTACTTATTAGTTCAGGCGATAATGAAAGCGATTTGAGCATTGAAAAGTAAACACTGTCAATTTCTTTGCCTATAATTTGAATAAGAGTGCTGTTGCCGCTGAATTTTATTTCATCAACGTTTTTTATTTTAAATACCTCTGTTATGACATTAGTGTCATGCGGTGGTACCAGTTGTCCGCCATCATTCCAGTATACCTTGTAACCATTATATTCTTTTGGGTTGTGCGAGGCTGTAATAACTATTCCTCCTTGGCATTTCAGCTGTCTGACAGCAAATGATAGCTCAGGTGTAGGCCTCAGACTTTCAAACAAATAGACTTTTATTCCATTGGCGGCAAGTACTTCGGCTGCAATTCTTGAGAAAAAGGGACTGTTATTTCTTGAATCGCAGGCAATGGCTACACTTATTTCTTTAAGGCCTGCAAAACTTGATTTAAGGTAATTTGCGAAACCCTGAGTAGCAGTACCAACGGTATATTTATTCATACGATTGGTTCCTGTTCCCATTATTCCTCTCAAACCTCCGGTTCCAAACTCAAGATCGCGATAGAAACATTCAACAAGTTCGGCGGGGTCATGATCAAGCATCTTTTTTACAGCAGCTTTGGTTTCTGCGTCATAGTTGCCGTTTAGCCATATCATGGCTTTTTCGATAATTTTGGGGTCAACTTCCTGTATTGTCATGGTCTTTTCTTTTAATTATTCGAATATAGAAAATATTTAATAAACAATAATAAAACCCGGCACAACAAATTTTTAAGAGGTCATTATAATTTTTCGGTACCCATCAATTATACTCAGACAGTTAAATGTTATTATTATGCCTATCCGTTTGTTTGCTGCCCTGAGTTTCGATTGCATTCCATTGATTCTGAGCGGACTTATTTCTGTTTCAGAAATAATTTCTACGATCATTTGACCTTCTATCAACAATTCGGCTTTCAACTCATGATTGGTTTTGAGTTCTTTATAAAAAACAGGGAAAAGAACATCGCGCTTGAAAAATAAACCACGCAATCTTAGTTCATGCATAAAGCACGATCTGTAAACGGACTCATCGAGACCGGGACCAATTATTGTAAATACTTCAGATGCAGCTTCAAAAACCTTGGTATGCAATCGATTCAATTCAGCTCTGTTCATTCAGCAAAGCTATGCATTTTTTCAGGCTGTCGCGCCAGTAGGGGATAGATTGTTGGGTAATGCTGGTATATTTTGACTTGTCAAATACACTGTAATAGGGGCGGGGAGATGGGAGAGGGTAACCTGCGGTATCAGTCGGATTTACGACACATTGGATATCTGATAATTCTATTATTGCTTTTGCGAAGTCATACCAGCTACAAACGCCTTCGTTTGAAAAATGATAGA
The DNA here is from genome assembly GCA_013336205.1 of Lentimicrobium sp. GTDB lineage: Bacteria > Bacteroidota > Bacteroidia > Bacteroidales > Lentimicrobiaceae > Lentimicrobium. The sequence continues at coordinate 1,508 of JAAXUD010000098.1, forward strand.
TGCCGGCTTCCGCATTTCGTATTACCATAATTAGTATTGCTTCAGCAAGGTCATGTGCCCAGGTTGGAGAACCGATCTGGTCAGCAACAACCTTCAACTGTCCCCGCTCACGGCCGGCTTTCCTGATCGTTTTTACAAAGTTTGCCCCAAAAGCTGAATATAGCCAGGATGTCCTGATAATTATTGCAGCCTTGCTGTTTTTCAGCACATTATCTTCTCCAGCGGCTTTACTTATAGCATAAGTGCCTGATGGGTTTTTAGGGTGATCTTCTCCGTAAGGTTTATAGTTCTTTCCATCAAAAACATAATCCGTTGAAACCTGCAATATTCTGGTGTTATGCTTATTTGCAATTATGGCCAGTAAGCCCGGAGCCTGTGCATTGATAAGCATGGCTTTTTCGGGTTCCTGTTCAGCTTTGTCAACGGCCGTGTACGCAGCACAGTTTATAATCCAGTCGGGGTTGAATGCAGAAAAAGTTTTTTCAACAGAAACTTCATCTGTGATGTCAAGTTCTTCAAAATCAGTAAATAAAAATACTAATTCAATATGATGCTGCGCCAGCAATCTGAGTTCATTGCCGAGTTGGCCATTACTGCCGGTGACAAGTATCTTCATACAGGGAATTTTTATTTTACGATTGTTTTAAAGTATTCTATTGTCCGGATTAAACCTTCTTCAAGTTCTATCTTCGGCTCCCAGCCAAGTTTACTTTTAGCAAGAGAAATATCCGGCTGGCGCTGCAAAGGATCGTCTGAAGGCAGCGGCTGTGTAATGATCTTTGATGAAGAACCGGTTAACCGGATTACATTTTTCGCAAGTTCAAGAATTGTAAATTCATTCGGGTTACCGACATTCACCGGACCGGTAAAATCATCACCGGTATTCATTAACCTGATCATTCCATCCAGAAGATCGGAATAATAGCAGAAACTTCTACTTTGGCTGCCATCGCCATAAACAGTGATATCTTTACCCTGAAGCGCCTGGACAATAAAATTTGAAACAACCCTTCCGTCATTTGGATGCATTCTTGGGCCGTAGGTATTGAAAATTCTGATGATCTTTATCCGTACATTGTTTTGTTTGTGATAGTTTACAAATAAAGTTTCGGCAGCCCGTTTTCCTTCATCATAGCAGGCGCGTTCTCCAATCGGATTAACATGTCCCCAATAACTCTCTGTTTGCGGATGAACCTGTGGATCTCCATAAACCTCACTGGTGGAAGCCTGTAGGATTTTAGCTTTTATCCGTTTTGCCAGACCAAGCATATTTACAGCCCCTAAAACCGATGTTTTGACTGTTTTAATCGGATTATACTGATAATGAACGGGGGATGCCGGACAAGCCAGATTGTATATTTCGTCAACTTCAATAAAAAAAGGCATGGTAACATCGTGCCTGATTAACTCAAAATAAGGGTTATCCAGCAAATGAACAACATTGGTTTTTCGCCCTGTAAAATAATTGTCAAGACATACAACTTCATTTCCTTCATTCAGGAGACGCTCACAAAGGTGCGAACCCAGAAATCCTGCACCACCTGTTACCAGTATTTTTTTCATTGAAGATTTGCTATTAGATTCTTATTAATAAAAAACGGAATCAACTAAATATCAATATATTGTAGTTGATTCCGCATTGTTTTTTAGCATGCTTATGCATTGGTATTTACACCAATACAATAATACTCAAACCCCTGGCTTTTCAGTTCCTTACGATCGTAGATATTACGCCCGTCGAAAACTACCGGGACTTTAATCAATTTTTTGATAACATTCCAGTTAGGGAATCTGAACTCAGTCCATTCGGTGAGTAACATGATCGCATCAGCATCAATTGCTGCTTCATATTGATCTTTGCTATATTCAATTCTATCTCCGATTCGTCTGTGTGTTTCTTCGGCTGCAACCGGGTCATAGGCTTTAACTTTACAACCCTGGGCGAGAAGTTTTTCAATTATAACAAGTGCAGGAGCTTCTCTCATATCATCTGTTTGTGGCTTGAATGAAAGCCCCCAGAGTGCAACAGTCAATCCCTTCACATTGCCATCGTAGTAATTCATAAACTTATTGAACAAAATTGATTTCTGATCATCATTTACAAATTCAACGGCTTTCAATATCCGCATTGGATAGCCTACATTATCAGCAGTTTTAATGAGTGCTTTTACATCTTTTGGGAAACAGGATCCTCCGTATCCGATCCCTGGGTAAATAAACTTTGTTCCAATCCTGGAATCGCTTCCAATGCCTTTGCGAACCATATTTACATCGGCTCCTATAATTTCGCAAAGGTTAGCTATATCGTTTATAAAGCTGATTTTTGTAGCCAGCATTGCATTTGCAGCGTATTTGGTCATTTCTGCAGAAGGGACATCCATGAAAATCACCGGATGCCCGTTTAAAGTAAATGGCTTATACAGCCTTGACATGATTTCTTCCGCTTTTGATGATTCAATTCCAACAACGATACGATCAGGTTTCATAAAGTCGTTTATTGCATCACCTTCTTTCAGGAATTCCGGATTTGATGCAACATCAAATTCAATACTGAGATTCCTTTGATTAAGTTCTTCCTGGATAGCCTGACGGACCTTTCTGGCTGTACCAACCGGTACAGTGCTCTTGGTCACAATCATAATATGATTATTCATATGTTTACCTACAGTGCGGGCAACATCCAATACGTATTTTAAATCAGCACTTCCATCTTCATCAGGAGGTGTACCAACAGCGATAAAAATTACATCAGATTCATTTATAACACTTGATAAGTCAGTTGAAAAATGAAGTCTCCCTTTTTCAACGTTTCTGGCTATCATGCCATCCAGGCCGGGTTCATATATTGGCGAAATGCCTTTTTGTAGATTTTCAATTTTTTTGATGTCAATGTCGACACAAACAACATCAATTCCTACTTCGGCAAAACAAGTGCCAGTTACCAGGCCTACATAGCCTGTTCCAACGATTGTAATTTTCATAAAGTCTGTTTTACTGTTTCATTGACTTAATGAGCAAAAGTATTAAAATGTAACAGGAAAGACAAGATTATTTTCTTATCATGCTAGAGTCTGGCTTCAGCTATCGTAATTATACCGTTTAGTATTGCGTAAACGGTTAAGCCTGAGGTTGTTTTTATTTTCAGTTTCCTGATAATGTTTTTTCGGTGCGTGGAGATTGTATGAAGGCTCAGATTTAATTTTTCTGCAATTTCCCGATTCGAAAGGCCAAGTGAGATTAGCCTGACAATCTCTATTTCACGTTTACTGATGTTTTTCAGTTGAGTTTCATCCTCCATTGATTCCTTTAGTATGAGGCTGCTTAATTTATCAGCCAATTCCTGAGGAGAAACAAACAGTGAGATTGAACTATCTGTTGAAACTGTATCCTTTGAATACTGAATCGTAACAAGTTTCTGATTGTCCTTAATTTTAATTTTATTTGGGTGCAGATTGTTGGTTATTATTTCATCTATAAAAATTATTGAACACTGTTTATATTCCTGAACTATCATGGCAGAGTCCCAGTCTGCAGCCATCTTAATCCTGGCATGTGAACTTATTTCTCTGAGTGCCTGACTTAATCCAAGCCTGACAATATGCGAACCGGAAACAATCAGAACATTTAAATGCAGCATATCAGGTCGCTTTTCTGGTGATTGTTTTTAATCTGCTTTCTAATTCTTTTACTTTAGGAACCAGCACATTGTCCTCTATCCTGGCATGGTCATGTAAATCTTTTTCCAGCCAGAATAATTCGGTAATTATTCTGTTGACTATCTCATGATTGAAAGGCTCAGGCAGATATTTTATCATTATATTCTTAAGATCAAATAACTTTTCTTCCACATTGTCATGTTCATCTTCATATGCGAGAATTGAATATGAATCAGCCATTTTGATGCTTTGAGATTTGCTGTTTAATTGCTCCTCTAATAATAAAATATATGGAAATGCCTTCTTCTCCTCCTTGTTAATATGCTCTGTCAGCTCTTTTTTGTAAGCACTGAAGAAACGTTTTACTACAACGAGGTCAGGGTTTTCGGATATTGGATCTGCACACAGATCATCGATCATCGATTCAATAAAAGGGATTTCAACGGTAAGATAATATTCGTGCGTTTTTCTTAGATAGGAGATTAGCTGGTTAAGGTTGGATTTGTCCAGCATATTTGATGGAGAGAAATCATTGTCGAGAAATGAATTTATAATAACCAATATGAATTCAGGATCAATTTCGTGCTTATGACAAACTTCTTCAATGGTAGCATCGCCAAAACCAGGAGAAATGCCAAACCTGTATATTAGCCTTAGCAACTGAGGATTAGCTAGAATAACATCACCTAATTTCCTCTTTTTTTGATAATTGTTTATCATATTATGTTCGTTAAATAAAGAAAACGTAATTGGTATTTATTTGTTTAGAAAAATGCTTATTTAGAAACTCTGTTTATATCCATAAGTGTATAATTGATAAGACACATGATTTATATTAATTTGATTATTAGGTCGTTATAATTATAATTAAAATTATGCGACTTGTTTTATCATTGAGTGGAGTCCTGGCCTGCATTCGGGCCGGTTTACACCTCCTCCTGCCAGAATACTCAGGCAGAAAGGTGTTAAGTGATAAAAATACGGAGCATTGGATTAGAAAAGTGCAAAAAAAAAGCCTGACAAAAATGACAGGCTTTCTGTGATCCCGCTGGGATTCGAACCCAGGACCCCATCCTTAAAAGGGATGTGCTCTACCTACTGAGCTACGGAATCGATTAAGGACTGCAAAAGTACAGCTTTATTCTTCACATCCAAATTTTTCGTTCTAAAATGTTTGCTAAAAATGAGATTTGGAATGCATTATATTGATATTCAATAGCTAAATACCTGAAAATTTTCCATGTATAGCCAGCCAAATACAAGATGGTGATGTGCTTGTATAAGTGACACGATGTTTTTGGTGGGCAGGAATCAGCAAATAATCACCAGCAATCAGCTGAAATTCTATATTTTCTTTAAAAAGAATGGTAGATTTCCCCTGTAATAGTACAACCCATTCATCCATTTCCTGGTCATACCATTCATTTTCCGGGCTTATTTGTCCCTGAGAGATAATTCTTTCAATTTTTGCAGAACCATCGGCAAGTATCTCAAATATTTCAGTAGTTTGACCTTCTGATTTCTGAACGTCAAATAGATTGCCTTTTTTCATAAGTCAGATCAAAATTCCTTTTCCTTCGCGAACTATCAGAATTTCTCCCCCGGTACAATCTATCACAGTTGAAGCTTCATTGTCGCCATATCCTCCATCAATAACAATGTCAACCAGGTTTTGGTATTTTTCATAAATAAGCTCAGGGTCAGTTGTATATTCAAGTATCTCATCTTCATCATGCACAGAGGTTGACATAATCGGATGACCAAGTTCCCTGACAATTTCAATTGGAATATTGTTGTCAGGAATCCGGATTCCAACAGTTTTTTTCTTGCTCTGCATTAATTTCGGAACATTATTATTTGAATTTAAAATAAAAGTAAAAGGTCCGGGAAGGTTATTACGCATCAATTTAAAAACATCATTACTAATTGGCTTGCAAAAATCGGAGAGTTGACTAAGGTCATTACAGATAAATGAGAAGTTTGCCTTAGCAACATTAATTCCTTTTATCTGTGCTATTTTTTCTATTGCTTTGGATTTGAAGATATCACAACCCAAACCATAAACCGTATCCGTAGGATAAATGACAATACCGCCATCCAGCAGACATTCTGTTACTATTCTTATGTGCTTGAGATTAGGGTTTTCGGGATAGATTTTTAGTAGCATCCTTTTCAGTTTTCCTACAAAAATAATCAATTGAAACCAATAAAAAAAGGGTAAGCTACTTATATCGCACCGCTACAACCATCTACCCTTGCTTCATTCCTGACCTGGGGGAGTTCAATGGGAGCTGGTCGTATAAGACTTACCCGCTGCAAAGATACAAAAATACCTCAGACAGACAAATAAAAGTGCCATTTTTAAAGCCTGAACATATTTATTACATTTGCACAAACAAAACCAAGAAATTATGGAAAACAATCTTGAAAGTAGCAATGAAATGAAATCAGGAGGAGTTTCACTTTTTAACCACGCATTAAAATTCGGACTCTTTACAAGTGGTGCATACATCCTTGTTTCCTTGTTATTCTATGTGCTTGATGTTGATAAATCAAGCTGGGTGCAATACCTGGTATTTTTAGTTTTGATAGCAGGGATTGTTTTAGGGATAATTCAATATCGTGATAAACATGCCGGCGGTTTTCTTTCTTATGGAAAGTGTGTCACGGCCGGTATTTTAATAAGTGTAGTTGTGGGGCTTGTTATGGCAGTATACATCTATTTATTTATGACTTATTTTGATCCTGGTCAAATAGAAGAAATGGCTGAAATGGCCGAACAAAAGTTAGTTGACCAGGGAATGTCAGATGAAGAGATAGATCAGGCTATGGTTATTGCGCGGAAGTTTATGAGCCCTGTTTTTTCAGCTGTTAGCAGTGTATTTTCAATGGCATTTGGAGGTGCGGTTATTTCATTAATCGCAGCCGCTTTTCTTAAAAAGAACGATGATAGTTTTGAAGGTGCATTCAAGCAATAAAAATTATCAAAAACTATAATGAATGGATATTTCAATCGTTGTTCCCCTGTTTAATGAACACAACTCAGGTAACGACTCCTCTTCATTA
>JAAXUD010000544.1 GCA_013336205.1 Lentimicrobium sp.
TTCTTTGGCCAATCTGTAAGCTGAAACTAATAGAGGCTTTAGAAACTCTTCAAGTAATACCTCACCTGGGTGAATATTTGGCAACTTTTCCATCATTCTGTGGTTTTAATGGTAATCAACAATTTCGACTTCAAGCGCTTGATTGTCTTCCCATTTGAAAATAATTCTCCATTGGTCATTGATCCTGATACTGCAATAACCCAGTTTGTTTTGATCCAAATGAAACAATCATTTTATCGACCTTGGGTGCTAATGATAAAGGTAAGTAATTTATCTCAAAAATCAGCAATCATTGCACATCGATTCTGGAAATAAAACCATAAATCTTTCTAAATTTGCGCCTTACCTGAATCTCAGGAAATAGTATATTGTTAAAACATAAAATCATATAATAATCATGAAAGGTTCTATTGCAATTCTGGCAGGGGGTGGTCCTGCTCCCGGCATCAATTCTGTAATTTCCTCTGTGGCCAAAGTTTTTCTGAAAGACGGCTACCGCATTATTGGTTTGCACGAAGGGTACAAAACCCTTTTTACTGACAATCCCAATATTATGGAAATCGACTTTGCCATGGCCGACCGTATTCATACCCAGGGAGGATCGGCACTGATCATGAGCCGCCACAAACCCAAAGACCAGGATTTCAATACCGGATTTTTTGTAAAAAACGATGTGAAATTACTGGTAACTATAGGTGGTGATGATACTGCTTCCACTGCAAACCGCATTTCAAAATTCCTTGCAGCAAACAATATTAAAATACAGAACATTCACGTTCCGAAAACAATTGACAACGACCTGCCACTGCCCGATGGTATTCCTACTTTTGGATTCCAGAGTGCAAAACAGGAAGGTGTTCGACTAGCAACCACCGTTTATGAAGATGCCCGCACCAGCGGTAACTGGTTTGTGGTTTCGGCTATGGGTCGCGAAGCTGGTCACCTAGCTTTTGGTATTGGCGCTGCCTGCCATTACCCGATGATCATTATCCCTGAAATGTTCAACAAGGTTGAAGTAACTTTCGACCGCATTCTCAGGCTGATTCTTTCATCGATGATCAAACGGAAAATACTGGGCATCAGTTACGGAGTAGCCATCATCAGCGAAGGCGTTTTCCATTTTATGACCGAAGCCGAAATTCTCTCCACCAAAATTACCTTTACTTACGACGACCACGGTCATCCTGAGCTTGGAAATGTCAGCAAAGCCCATATTTTCAACCTTTTGATTCAGGAAAAGCTCAAAGAACTGCAACTGAATATAAAAAGCCGTCCGGTTGAGCTGGGTTACGAACTCCGGTGCGTTCAACCCATAGCATTCGATATGCTTTATTGTGCGCTGATGGGTATCGGGGTAAAGGTGTTGTTTGACCAGGGGCTTACCGGTTGTATGGTCGTTAGCGGCCCCAATGGTGACATCAGCCCGCTTTACCTTAAAGATGTGGAAGATGCGAACGGTAAAGTTAAACCACGCCTTGTGAACATGGAGGGCCAGAAATCCAAAATGGTTTTCAACGACAGCCTTCAGTACATTCAACCATCTGATTACGAAGCTGCGAAAAAGTATGTTTCTGATCCGGAAAATTATGATTTCAAGAAGATTTTGAACTGGTAGAAGGCACAGGGCACAGAGCACAGGGCTCAGGGCATGGAGTTTTTCGTCCAACGTCCAACAAACGTCACACGTCCTCTTTTGGCATTATACACGAAGCGAAGCGAAGTCCCGACATCATTGTCGGGAAGGAGAATACAGCAGGGTATAGGGGAAAGTTGTACAACTTTTTTAAATCTGCCGAATTAGCACCATCAAAGAGTATATAGGCCAGGAATTACAGCATTCCGGATATCTAAATTATCAAATTAATGTTGTCCGGTTAATTTCCGAACATTTGGAGACTATAACATCACGCTAAACTGTAGCTCATTTTTATTTCTGATTACCTGCTGACTACAAATATTTTGCTACTCCTGTCTGCCTGTGGCAATCAGGCAGGCTGTAGCAATTCTTTCAGCAGCAGAGCTGCGCAATATTTGTAGTTAAACCCGGTTAAACCAAAAAGTAAGCTCCAGAGGAGCGTAATATTACCTTTTACAACAATAGCGGCGGATTCAAAGTTTTATTTAGAATTTTGCCAGACAAAAGTGTTTTTAAATCTCAAAATATTAATTGAAATAGGTCTTATTGTTTGAAATAATGAATTTTTAAGCTCTCCACCGCTTACCCTGTGCCCTGTGCCAGCATCACTCCAGATTCCAACACGACCGTATCTTCTCCACCAGCACCTTCGCCAGTTTGTAATTCGATTCATGCGTCCAGCCGGCAATATGCGGGGAAAGGATTACCTTATTGCTATTGATAAGGCGCCTGAATGGTTGAGGAAGGCTGGCTGAATCAAGGTTCTCAAACGAAAGTTTTTCGTACTCCAGAACATCCAATGCGGCTCCCAATACTTTACCGGAATCTACCGCATCCATCAGTGCAGCTGTGTCAACACATTGACCCCGGGCGGTGTTTATGATGTAAACCGGTTTGCTGAATTTATTAAGATACGCCCTATCAACCAGGTTCCGGGTTTCTTCGGTCAACGGCACATGAAGACTCAGGATGTCTGCTTCCCTGAAAACCTCTTCCATCTGCACTTCCCGAACATACAACTCGTTGAAGTTGGTTTTATACTTATCATAAGCGATTACATTGGCTCCAAATCCGCTGAGCCTTTCAGCAAAAGCACTGCCCATATTTCCAAAACCGATGATGGCTATAGTTTTGCCATGAATTTCAGTGCCCCGGTTTCCTTCGCGTATCCATATACCATTTCGGACCTCCAGATTTACCCGGCAAAGGTGGTTCAGCAATGATAGCAGCATACCCATGGCATGCTCGCCTACGGCATCGCGGTTACCTTCGGGAGCATTGAGGCAGAAAACGCCCCTGGATTCAGCAAATTGCTGGTCAATGTTCTCCATTCCGGCGCCAACCCTTGCAATAAACTTTAGCTTTACCGCTTTTTCGAGCGCTTCCTTATCA
>JAAXUD010000099.1 GCA_013336205.1 Lentimicrobium sp.
CCCTTGAAGAATGCCAGCAATCCGAAAATAATAAGCAGGAATGTAACCGGATTGTTATAAAATGCCTGTCCGCCCAGCTCTATGCCAAACAAGTCGGGTCTGATTACTTTTTTTACTACTTCCACCCTGTCGCTGTGAAAGCTGAAACTGACAAAATCATAATGGATGTTCCAGAGGATAACCGGCAGAAACAAAAGTAAAGCAATGACCACCGAGGCATAAACCTGCCATTTCAGCAACCACCTCCGGTCAAAGAAAAGAATATAAAGCCCGGCCCCTGAGAATAAAAAAACAGAAGTATACCTGGACAATAAGGCCAAACCTGCTGAAATTCCGGCTATCAGAATCAGTTTCCGGCCATTGGTACTTTCCGGCCCGTATTTGAAGGCTTTTAGTAAGATCAACAAGGTTATCAGCCAGAATAATGTCTGTGGAGCATCGGGCATGGCAAAAATGCCGGCAATTACAAAGCAATAGAGAGAGGCTGTGTATAACAAAGCCGCATACCAGCCTGTTAGTTCATCTTTTACCTGTTTGCCAATCAAAAAAATGAGCAAAGTATTTAATGTTCCGGTAATTACAGCACCGAGACGAATAAATAATTCGCTTTCAAACCTGAGATTCAGGCTGAAAATCTGGATAAACCATCCTATCATAGGAGGATGGTCAAAGTGGCTCAGATCGGGGAAGAGCGCGTAATTAACATAATAGACTTCATCATTACCCAACTCGGTATAAGCCGCAATCATCAGGCGGCTGACTGTTGAAATTGCCAGCAGCAGCCATAAGCGATATTTTTGCATGAAATCAGCAATCATCATCATTAACCTTTGGGAATTGGAAATTCACTATTCACGATTTCAACTCTGTTATCATTGCTCTTATCCTCTCAGATTAATCTGTTCAAGATTAGGAATATCAAGCAAAAGTATATTTTTATCCTCAAGTCTGATCAGTCCTTCTTTCTCGAAAGATTTGAGCAATTTTACCGTACTTTCGGTTGACAGGCCTGCAAAATCGGCGATGTCCTTCCTGCTCAGGTAAGTAAAAACCTCGTCACCTGCAATCTGTTCGCGCCAAAGGTAAAGCAAAGCACCTGCGAGGCGTCCGTTCATCTGCTTATACATCAGGTCGTGAATAGAAATGTACAACTTGCTGTCCTGCTCACAATACCGGTTAATGATGTTGTATGCAAAGGCGCCATTGCCCTTGATCAGATTTGTAACTGCCTCTTTTTCAATCAGACAGGCCGTGGTTTCGCGCAATGCAACCACTGAATAGTTGTAGATATGGTTATTAAATGCTACCGACAAACCAACAAATTCACCACCTTTAACCAACCTTAAGTTGAAATTACGGGTTGCATCACCTTCAACATATTGTTTGGCCAGGCCGTCCATTACAAAGAGCACACTTGAAGCAAAAGCGCCCTGTTTGGTCAGGTTTTCACCTTTCCGGAAAACAACCCTGGTCTTGCTGTTGCGGGCCAGTTCAATTTCTTCGGGCAGAAGATTCCTGAAACAAGGGGCATCAATATGGCTGAACGCGCAATCATCTGGGGGTATATATGTTTTCATCGGAGGCGGGTTTAATTTGCAAATATAAGGTTTTGGTTTGAGAGAGACCGGAAGTCGGAGGTCAGATGTCAGATGTCAGAGGTCGGAGGTCGGAGGTCGGAAGTCGGAAGTCGGAGGTCGGAAGTCAGAAGTCGGAAGTCAGAATTAAGATTTTTTCTATGTGGCTATGTATTTTCTATGATCCTATGTGTTGAAAAAGTGGGTTTGAGAAAAAAGTAAGGAAAATCGGTTTTTGATAATTTTTGAAGTCAGAAGTCGGAAATCAGAAGTCAGAAGTAAGCATAGGAAAGTTCCGACCCTCGCCCCATTTTTGCCTCCCTCGTCCTTTCTTTGGCACAGGGCACAGGGCACAGGGCAAAGGGCAAAGAGCATGGAGTTATTCGTCCCTCGTCCCGAAAGTGCTCCGGATCAGGATTAATAATTCAATATTTCGTACCAGTATTTACAATAATTCAAAATGTACCTTACTTTTGAACAGTTTCCGCTTAAAAGCCCGGAGATGAGCTTTAAAAATTCGTTGAAGTATGAGAACACCGATATTCCTTATTATACTGCTCTTAATGGGCGCAGCCCTTTTTGCCCAGATTCCATCGGGTGGGAATACAACACTTGTAAATGGCTACGGTAAGAAGATTTCAGGGGATGATTTTTCCTATCATTCTTCAATCCCTGTTGCCAGGGAAAGCCTGCTGATCCGGGCAACCGACGGAAAATCAAGTATGGAGTGGGAAACAGCACCGGTTCCTGAAAAGTTAACCATTGAGCAAGTGACATTTGCCTGGCTGGCCGGTATCGGTTCTTCTCCCGGTAAAGCAAGTTTTGACCTTTCAATAAACGGAGTAAAGAAATTTACCATCTGGGCCGATGGTTCGGATGAGTGGTCGCTGAAAGCCGAAGATGGAACTACGCTTTCATTCAAAAAAGATCTTACCGACCAGCATGGCGATAGGTTTGGCTTTATTTACCTCACCTTGCCGTCAAACAGATTAATCCCCGGACAGCCGGTAATTCTGAAAGTAACCGGTGGCAATTTTAATAAGACGTCATGGTACATGACCTTTAAATTTGCCATTGAAAACGGATTGACCATAAAAGCCTTGCCGGCCATTTCAGAAGTTGATGGAAAGCAATACCAGTTGGGTGTGGCCGGAATCCTTCATTTTGGGGAGCGTGCTCCGGCCAGGGTTTTTGTGGATGGCAGGCTGATCAATGAATCCACGATAAAATTCGGTTACAACTATGTGAAACTTCAATTGCCGGTCGTTTCCCGAAAAAAAACAGTGAATTATCGACTTGAAGTCGCCGGACAAACCTGGAAAGGCAAACTGGAACTGAATCCCGTTAAGAAATGGCGTGTAAACTTCGTGCAGCATTCACATACCGATATTGGTTATACACGTTCGCAAACGGAAATCCTGGCCGAGCATCTGCGTTTCATCGATTATGCCCTTGACTACTGCGACAATACCGATGGCTATCCGGATGATTCGAAATTCAGGTGGACCTGCGAGTCATCGTGGGCGGTGGATGAGTACCTGAAAAGCCGTCCGGCAAGTCAGATTGAGCGCCTGAAACAGCGGGTGAAAGAAGGCCGGATTGAGCTAACGGGTATGTATTTCAACTTCAGTGAACTTCCCGACGAGCAAACACTGGCTGCTTCCCTTCAACCACTGAAACAAATCCGCGAAAACGGAATGGAAGTGAAAACGGCCATGCAGAACGATGTGAACGGCATTGGCTGGAGCTTGTGCGACTACTACAGCGATATGGGCGTGAAGTACCTGAATATGGGAACCCACGGGCACCGTGCGTTGATAAGTTTCGGCAAACCAACCCTTTTCTGGTGGGAATCGCCATCGGGAAACCGGATGCTGGCTTTCCGTGCCGAACATTACATGACCGGAAATACGGTATTCAAAATACATGCCGGTGATTTCAATGTATTTGAAGATGAATTGCTTACTTACCTTTCTGAGCTTGAAGCCAAAGGATATGAATACGACCTGATCTCTATCCAGCACTCGGGTTACCTGGTTGACAATTCACCGCCTTCAACATTGTCCTGTGATATGATCCGTCAGTGGAATGAGAAATACACCTGGCCAAAACTCAAAACTGCGACTGCTACGGAGTTTTTTGAAGAGATGGAGGCGAAACATGGTGATAGTTTCCAGGTGATAAGGGGAGCATGGCCCGATTGGTGGACCGATGGTTTCGGGGCATCCGCACGTGAGGTGGCGACTACCCGTCAGGCTCAGGGCAACCTGATTGTCAATACAGCCGGACTCACAATGGCTGCGATTCAGGGAGCTGTTATGCCTGATAAGATTACCGATCGGATCGAAGCTACCAATTCAGCTTTGCTTTTTTATACCGAGCACACTGTGGGCTACCACAACAGCGTGAGGGAACCATTCCATAAATATACCATGGAACAACGATCGCTTAAGGAATCGTATGCCTGGGAAGCCGGCCGCAGAGCCGGCATGCTGGGCGAAGAAACCATGGGGTTGCTTCAAAGCTATATCTACCGTGAAAAGGAACCTTCGCTGGTGGTTTTCAATACCCTGAACTGGAAACGGAGCGGATTGTTCAGGGTGTACATTGATCATCAGATTTTACCGAGATATACCGCTTTCACCATCACTGACCAGGCCGGGAACCGGGTGAACGCTCAGCCTGTGGAGCATCATTCCGATGGCACTTACTGGGAAGTGTGGGTAGATGATATTCCGGCTTTCGGTTATAAGAAGTTTGTGATTAATACCGGAAAATCAGGGGAAGTTCAATCCCTGCCAAAGGAAGTGAAGGAAATAAAAATCATTGAAAATCAATGGTACAAGATCTTGATTGACACTGAAAAAGGTGCCATATCCGGCATTACCGACAAGGAGCTGAACCTGGAACTGGCAGATAAAAATGCAAGCTATAAGATCGGGGAGTTTATTTATGAGTTGCTTGACAACCGCTCGCAAATGGAGTCGTTCAGGCTCGACAATTTCACCCGCGAAGGACTTGAAAAGGTTTGGTTTGATGGGTATGAAGAGGGCAATGTATGGAACACCGTGAAATTCAGGGGCAACACCCGCGCTGCCAACCGCGACAATACCTATGAGTTTGAAATCAGGTTGTTTAATACCACCAAACGCATCGACCTGGCCTATGCCATTGAAAAGAAACTGGTTACCGATCCGGAAGGGATATACATTGCTTTTCCGTTTGCCCTTGATAACGGACAGCTCGCCTTTGATGTGCAGGGCGGTGAAGTGAGGGCAGGTATCGATCAGATACCGGGCTCCTCCAACGACTGGAACACGGTGCAGAACTATGCACGCTTGTCGAACGATAGTGCACAGATCGTTCTGTGTTCATCGGAAAATCCGCTGATGCAGTTTGGTGGCATCAATACCGGGCGTTATAAAGCCGGAGCAATGCCTGAAACCACGCATATTTTCGGCTGGCCCATGAATAACTACTGGACCACTAACTTCAATGCAGACCAGCATGGCGGGCACACCTGGACTTATACAATCACCAGCAAGGCCGGTCATGAAATGCTGGATGCCGTCCGTTTTGGCTGGGGAAACCGCACCCCGTTCCTGAGCCGTGTTTTACCCGGAGGTGGAAGCGGCCAGACCCGATGGGAAGGGTCTTTTATTACCGGCTGGCCGGACAATCTTTTGCTGGTGAGTGCGATACCGGCTGAAGATGACAGGTCGGCAGTGTTTCATGTCCGGGAAACGGGAGGAAAAAGCTGTACAATCGGACTTCAGAACGGTCAAAACCGGGAACTCCTGCAATGCACACAGGTGGATGTTACCGGCATGCCGGTTGAAAAAGGGAGCCTGGAAGTAAAACCCTTCGAATCGAAGTTTTTCAGGGTGGAATGGTAAGAGGTTTGAATCTAATTTTTGACTTAAATAATACAAATCATGCCTTTCAGGAAGATTCATAGTTACTTTCCCTTTCCAAAGCTTTTCAGAATGCTGATTTTCTTGTCGATCGGGCTACAGCTTATTGTTATATCTCAGATGTATTTTTTCAGACGAGATATTTTCAGCGACCCTGTTTTAGTTATGATACGCCTTTTCCGCGGTACGGTTTTATCGTTCCTGGCCGGAATAATCATGGCGTATCCTTTCCTGAACCTTATCCGTTATCTTAATGTCAGTCTTCCATGGAAAAGCAAGGCAATAAAAAGATTCTGTATTCAATTTCCACTTGCAATAGGGGTTGGCTTACTTATTACACCGGTAATTCTGATACCGGCAGGTTTGATTTTTGCTATGGAGTATGATTTCCAAACACTTATCAATAATTCATATTACCTTATCGTATTAAGCCTTTTTCTGATGGTTATCCTGGAAGCATTAATGTACCTGGAAGAGGGTTCCATTGCAAAAATCAAGGCTGATAATTTTGAAAAAGACCTTAGTGTTGAAGCTGCCAGTAAAGCGATACTCGAAGTAAAAGCTCAACTGGAAGAGGAGAAAACCATAGCTGCTTTGCACATGATTGAACAGGAGAAATTACTAAACCGGAATCTGGAGCAGGAAATCAGGAAGCGGGAAATTTTGGTTAAAGAGTTGGATGAAAGCAGGGCGCAATTAAATAATATAATGTCAAACCTGGTTGGTGCTGCCTACCGGTGTCAATTCGACGAAAGCTATACAGTAAAATACATCAGCGAAAAAATCTTTGATATTTCAGGCTACCCTCCCTCAGACTTCAGTAATAATGCAGTGCGATCTTATGCTTCCATTATTCATCCCGAGGACACAGAAATATGTAGAACAAATATCACTGAAGCATCAAAAAATGAAACTTCTTATGATTTCGAATACCGGATTATCCACCGCAACGGCAATGTTGTATGGGTTAATGAAAATGGAAAGGGTATTTTTGAGAAAAATGGAGAAGTTGCTTATCTGGATGGAATTATCATTGATGTGACAAGAAGAAAAGAGGCCGAATTGGCCATAGCTGAGAGTGAGAGAAACTATAAAGACTTAATGGATTTTCTACCTCAACCCATTTTTGAAATGAACCTCGAGGGTAAGATAATCCTTAGCAACAAAGCGGGAGACGACTTTTTTGGACCGCTCCCTGATAATCCAGATGAAAAAGTTTCTGCATTGGATTGCTTTATTAAAGAAGATATCCCACGTATTATTGAGAATTTCAGGAAGTCAAGCCTGGGCATAAAAACGGAACCTGGCGAATTTACCGCCATTAAAAAGGATGGAACGCTATGCCCTGTTATGGTATTCGGAAATCCTATTATACGTAATAATAAAATTGTCGGTCGCAGAGGTATTATAATTGATATTTCGGAACGGAAAAACTATGAGGTCAGTTTGCTTGATGCAAAAAATGAACTCGAGCAGATTAACAATAACCTTGAACAAATAGTGACCGACCGGACGAAAGAGCTCACCGAAACGAATAATGAACTATTAAAAGTTCAGAAGGAAAACCTGCAGTCGCAAATTGAAATACTTAAGCAACAAGTCAACCCGCATTTTTTATTCAATAGTTTAAATGTGCTTTCCGGCCTGATAACAGTGGATGTTAACAAAGCCCAGTTATTTATCGATGAGTTTTCGCAGATATACCGGTATGTACTCGAAACCATCGAACAGCCGGTTACCAGCTTAAGCAAGGAAATTAATTTTATGCATTCGTACCTCTTTCTTCAGCAGATACGTTACGGCGAAAATCTCACATTTTCGGTTACTATTCCTGCCGGATTACTCGAAATGGTAGTGCCGCCCCTGTCGCTGCAGGTGATACTCGAAAACGCAATTAAGCATAATATTGTGAATGAATCGAATCCGCTGTTGATCGAGATTTTCACTGACGGTCAGTTCCTTGTGGTGAAAAACAACCTTCAACCCAAAATTTCCGCCCCGGTATCCACCGGACTGGGATTGAAAAATCTGGTAAAAAGATATGCGCTGATTACAGATATGGTACCTTCATTCAAAGTGGAGACCAACCATTATATCGCCAGAATTCCCCTTATAGATACAGAAAATGAAGAACAGACTTAATCCGTGTAACATTAGAGTCGGATTAAAAAAAATCAGGTAATCCGTTGTTGATGATGAGCTGTTTTGTCTTGCAATATTACATTGCATATGTAGCCGATCTGTTTCCTATTGATATAGTGTAAAGAATTATAGTCGACCCATAATCCTATAGGTTGTGATATCACCCTTTCAACCCCTGAAGTTACACGCTCATCATAGTTTACTTTTCGTGCCGGTTTAAGGCACCTAATTTTGCTTTCATAAATAATAATCTAAAATATGAAAGCCATTCAACCATCTATCAAAAGGGTTTATAAACCGGTAACATTCTTTGTATTAACGTTTCTTGTTACCTGGATATCCTGGTTTTTATCAGCGTACTTCAGCTTTCAGGAAAACAGCGAATCCATCTTTGTACTATTTATGCTGCCTGGTCTTATTGGCCCTTTTGCAATAGCCCTATGGATGATTTATAGCTCTGGAAATAAAGCACTTAAGAAAAACTTTGTAAATAAGCTATTCAATCTGCGGTTAATAAAAGCTTCAGCCGTTCCGGCAATTTTATTGATAATGCCGGTGGCAGTGGTTTTATCCATTCTGATTTCAAC